>DRDE01000115.1 GCA_011040095.1 Nitrospirota bacterium | reverse complement strand
TTTTGAAACCATATATTGCCGGGATGAAAATCACCGTGCACCTGGCAGAGCCTCCTGAATTTCGGTTTCAGTCTTGCTCTCCAGTCTATGCATTTCTTTTCGATGGCCGCCATTTCATCATAACCGATAGTTCCGTCAGGGTATGTATCGAAAACCCCCATCAGGCATTCACCATGCCCTATGGTGTCCCTGACCTTTCTCCAGTACAAATGTCTTGAATCTTTTTTTACGGAATGAATCCTTGCAAGATAAGATGTCATTGACCGGATCTTTTCAATATCCGGGGACTCCAGCCTCTCTTTTCTGGAAAAGGCTGCTAAGTCATTAAAATAATGTTTCCCTTTCGCCCTTTCCATAAGCAGGTAATATTCTTTGCCCCCGCCGATTGATTTTATTGATCCGTCCTCCATCTCCGACAATACGTCCACAGCCTTAACATGTTCAGGAAGATTCTTGAATTCCTCTAAATCCAGAAGGAAGACCCCTGCCCTGTCAGACGGGTAGTCATGCTCCAGCCCTTCATGGAAGAGACCTTTTATTACATACTGCCTGACGCCTCCCCCTGTTTTCACTTCTATAAGAAATCCCGCTCCCTGAACGCCCTCTCCGAGTTTTTTTATATCTACCCCCAGGGCTTCACCGCGGAAGAGATTTTTAATGTATCTTTCTATGCTCTTTTTGTTAATCATTCTGGTAACCGTTCACAGGGTCAAAGCGATTTTTTCAAATCCTCCGCAATCTTCCTGTTCATCCCCTTTAATGACGCTATTTCATCCAATGATGCCTTTCTGATTGCATCAATACTCCGGAAATGTTTTAAAAGCAACAAGCGTCTTGTTTTTCCAATTCCCCTGATCTTCTCAAGCGGGGATTCGAGGGTCCTTTTTGAGCGAAGTTTTTTGTGATAACTTACGGCAAAACGGTGAACTTCATCACGTATCTTCCGGAGAAGATGTGTTGATGCTTCAAAAGGCTCTAAAGTGACAGGCGCCTTCCTGCCGGGGAGGTAAATCCTGTCTGTGTCAATGCGAATCCCTGATTTTTTGTCCGGCATTTCGTCTCTTGCCTTTGCTATGGCCGCCATTTCAACAGGCAGGCCGAATTGTTTCAGGGCATTTAAGGCAGCCTTCAACTGCCCCATGCCCCCATCAACAAGAATCAACTGCGGCAGCCTGCCCTCATCATCTGAGATGCCTTTCAGATATCTGCCGGCCACCTCTCCTATCATAGCAAAATCATTAATTCCTTTGACGGTTTTTATCTTAAAAAGCCTGTAGTCGTCTTTAATGAACCGGCCCTCTTCATACATAATGAAGGCCCCCACTGCATCCGAGCCTGAAATATTGGATACATCAATTCCCCCGATCCTCTTTGGAACCATGCTCAGATTCAGCAGGTTTTTTATCATTAAGAGTGTCTCATCAACCCTTGTCTCCTTATGCCTGTTAAACGAATAAAATGCATTATCATCAGCCATCTTAAGTACCCTGAATTCAGGTTCACTCCTTGCAGCGGCAAGCTTGACAATGTCCCCCCTTTTTTTGCTCAGCCACTGCTTCTCTGTCTTCAACCTTGCCTTTAACGGAAGTATTATCCTGGGAGGCAATAACATCTCCTTTGAATAAAACTGCTCTATGAAACCGGCAACCAGTTCCCTGTTTTCCATATTGCCGAGCTTTTTAAGGAAAAAATCCTTTTGGCCGATAACAATGCCGTTTCTTATAAATAACATAAAAATCGATGCCTCCCGTTTTTCCCTGTAAAGCCCGATGACATCCATATCTCCCAATTCAGGCGCAATTACCCGCTGGGACTCCCATGCCTTTTCAAGCGCCCTGAGCCTGTCCCTGATCCTGGCTGCTTCTTCAAATTGCAATTCGTCCGAAAACTTTTGCATGCGGTTCCTGAGACTTGAGAGCAATCCCTTATTTTCTCCCTGGATAAATGACCTTGCCTCGCTGACAGTTTCAAGATATCTGTCCCGGTCGGATTTTGTCCTGAGGAATTGCGCACACGGCGCAAGACATCTGCCCATCTGGTACTGCACACAGGGACGAAAGGGCTTTGCAAGATTATATCTGCATCTCCGTATGGGGAAATTACGGCGTATGAATTTCAGCATTTCCCGCATTGCGCCGGAAGGGACATAGGGGCCGAAATAAAGGGCGCCGTCCTTTTCGATCTTCCGCACCACTTCAAGCCTCGGCCATTCTTCATTTACGGTCAGTTTCAGATAAGGATAGTTTTTATCATCTCTAAGGATTATATTGTATTCGGGTTTCACCCTTTTTATGAAATTTGCTTCAAGCACAAGGGCTTCAAGCTCATTTTCCGTGACCACATATTCAAAGTCCCTGACCTCTTTCACCATTTTCAACTTCCGTTCATCCAGCGAAGCGGAACTCCGGAAATATGATCTCAGCCTGTTTCTCAGGTTCCCGGCCTTCCCCACATAAATAACCCTCTCCCCTGCTCCCTTCATTATATAAATGCCCGGAGAGGATGGGACCTGATGCAATTTCTTTTTAATATCCATAATGAGATTATAACTCAATCTGTAACCGTTCACAGTTACCGGTTCACAGTTCACGGTTTTTCAACGAGTTAGCGATAATTAACATAATTACCAGTATATTGTTAAAGTTTTTTACAGTTATGCCGATAAGATATGCAAAGGAGGTGGATATGATGATTAATGAGATTTCAAAAACACCTATCTTCCTGAATAAGTCCAAAAAAGACGATAATCTTCGAGAAGTGACCGGCTCAGGAGAAAAACCCGCTGAGTCTGCCAGTACGGGCAGACGGGATATTGTTGATATTTCGGGACCGAGACCCGGTGCGGGGGAACCAGGGGAAAAGTCCCCCATTCCTGTAAACGACCGGAAAAGCAAAGTCGCACCTGATGACAACAGAGGGCAAGAGAATAAAACCGCGGATATTCCTTCGAAAAGCGCAGAAAACCATGCGGAAGCCGATAAAGCAATTGAAGCTGTAAAAAGTGATTTTGTCAGACCCGACACAGTTGCCTCTGCTTATGGTCAAAATGAATCCGGTATCGGCAAGGCATTAAATAAAGTCGTTTAAGGACGCTTTCAATTTACGGCATGCTTATGTTGATATCGTAGCTTCCCACCGATACTTTATCGGCAAGCCCCTGCTTCCATAAGAGGTCGATGACCCTGGCTTTTGACGCCTTCGGGACCATTAAGACAAGCTTTGCCCCGAGACCCGAGAGGGTCTTCCACTCATTTGCCTGTTCCGGGTTTATAACTGCCTTCAGTCTCAACCTCCATAAGCGCGAGAATATGGCCGTGATTTCCAAGGATAAGGTCGGGATAATGGCCGTTGAATTCATTTTTCTCTCCCTCAAGATTTATCCTGATATCATTATAATCTCTTGAAAGCCTCTCATTCAGGTGGGAGACCATCCAGTCATGAATTAATTTTTCGTTTTTCACTTTGTCCCTTTGCCGCTCTGTGCCTTTGTGCCTCTGCACAGCACTTACTTATAATAAAAGTTTATATGTGAGATTTATTATAAAATCAGGCGCCCC
>DRDE01000114.1 GCA_011040095.1 Nitrospirota bacterium | reverse complement strand
GACAAGAAAAAATATGAAACAGGCAAAAAAGTTTCAGATGTAGAAATGGATAAAATAAATCTTTCGTATCATAAAATTCAGCCGGACTTGAACTACACGATATGCCCTACGCCCACTAAGGAAAAGTAAATGTTATTTATTGTTAACCCCTTAACAGAATTTGAGTTGTTGAATTAATAGTTTAGCTATTTTTAGACAGGATTAACAGGATTGACTGGATAGACTTTTCACACAACTACAATGGCTTATAAGGGTTAAGGTAATTTCTTAAATCCGGCTTGTATGAAATGCTTGTCAAAGCAGTTTTAATCTCGAGTTGTGTGCAAGAACTCTGGAGAGGTCCCCATATTTTAATTTCTTCCCTAAGAGCATGGAGCGTTCTTACTGGACAGGCAGGGTAAGCTTCAGTGAAGAAAACATTCACAGGGGTAAACATTTGACATGGTGATGTTTTTGATTGGATTTGCTTAAGCGAGAGGCCATAGAAGATATTTAAAGAGAAGATAAAAGAGGAAATCTGATATAATGGGAGAAAGTATTGAAGATTCAGCAGCCGTAGTAAGGAGGTTTGTCATGGTCGGTACAGAGACGATAGAAAGGCTTTCGAAAAAGTATTCAATGTCTCCGGATGAATTCATTAAACTTGGTTCTACGCTTGCCATGAGAGAGAAAAAAAGAAAACTCCAGATTGAAAGACTCGAGATTCTTTCAAGATACGAATCTGAAACGGTGGAAAGATTGCAAGAGAAGATTAGCGAAGGCAAGGCGCCGGAACATCCTGCATGGGAAGACCTGATTGAGATAAAAAACATAGAGGCCGAAATCAGAGAAATAGAGAGTGATATTAGAACTCTACAGGCAGCTTAAAGAGATAGTTGACAGTGAATATAGCGATATAACTGAAGAGAGTGAGATTATTTTCAGTTATGCAGGTAGAGCAAGAAAGCTACGACTGAAGCTTATTGATAACACATTCATAGATATCTGGCATTCTCAAGAAGGAGAGTATTCCTTTCACTGGGAACAGAGGCACATAAGAAACACCATTTACCGACACGACAACGCTCCTCATAAGAAGTGGTCCACTATTAAAACCTTCCCAAAACATTGTCATGATGGCATTCAGGGCAATGTTACCGAAAGCAATCTTTCCAGTAATCCAAACGATGCACTCAGGGAATTCCTGGCCATTGTAAGAAAGAAAATGATCGAATTGAAGAGATGAGAATTTAGGGGATATCCTATCCTGTTCCTTAGCGAACACACCAGAAAAAACCTATCCGCAGATTCCACAGATTATTGCGTAGCCCGGGTTTAATACCCCGCCCCTTGGGGCGTTCATTGCTTTTAAAGATACCCCGTCCGCTTGCGGCGGGGTAGTTCATTCGGATTTTTTCATGAAGATGATAGACCCTTTATTTTTAGACGAAGAGTGAACCTGAGGGACGTTCTGACTACGTTGAATAACTATGGAAAGAACCTATGGGACATCCTAAACTCCCCTGTCAAGGAAAAAATACATTTCAAGAAATATCTTTTAGAATTAAAGAGTTATCCATGAGTTTAAGAGATAAGATTAGAACGACGGCATGGACACGATTTGGTGTGTGGTTTTTTCTCATGACCATACCCAAAGGGCAAGGCGGGATCTGGGGTGTAGGTTTGCGAAGCCATGGACAGAGTACCTGTAGAAAGCACATGATATTCGCGCAACAACAAGAAGGTCGATTCGGATGATTCGGGTTCTACTGATTAACCAGGACAGGATTCCGCACTTCCGTGTTCCTGTATATGGCTATCTGAGCAGGTATCTCAATAATTACGGCTTTGAATTTATGGTTGCGTCGGCAGGAATTCAGTCGGGTAACCCTCATCCCATTGAGTTTCAATACGCAGAGATTCCTCTTTCCGTTCGGAGCCTGACACGATTCATCTCCAGACAGCGAATTGATGTCATAATCTCCTGGGTGGATATGAAGCACCTGTACCTGTTTCCTATGTATTTCACCGCCAAGGTCCTCCTGGGTAGAAAGATGATCTACTGGGGACAGGGCCGGGACCTTCTTAATAAGGAGGCGCGAATCAAAAACCTGGCGTATGCCGTTGAACAGGCCATATGCGATGCAATAATCCTTTACGCAGACCACCTGAAGAAATACGTGCCGGGTCGTTTTCACAAAAAAGTCTTTGTTGCCAACAACACACTGTGCTTGAATTATCCAGGACTTCCGCCCGAAGCGAGAGGGAACGTTTTAGCGGAATACGGCATTCATACAAAAAAAAACATTATCTGCATGGGACGTATGCAGAAGCGGAAGAGGGTGGAGCACATTGTTGAGGCGGTTGCTTACATGAAGCGACCCGATATTGGCTTAATCCTTGTGGGTCCGGACCAGGATGGGATTCTGAATAAGATCGAAGGTGACAATATTTACAAGCTGGGTCCCATATACGGTGTGAAGAAGTTCGACCTGCTTTCCGCTGCGGACGTCTACTGTTTTCCCGGCGCCGTTGGCCTGAGCATAATCGACGCTTTCCATTGCGGTCTGCCTTTTGTAACAGAATACGGGGATGAGTCTGCGGAAATCATGTACCTGAAAGACGGCGTAAACGGTTTTATTGTACCAAGGGGAAACACGCAGGAGATGGCTGAAAAATTAATGCTTCTGCTTGACAATGAAGCACTTCGGCAGCAGTTTTCCGATGCGGCAAAGAGAGAAATTGCAGAGAATGGCAATATTGACAAGCTATGTGCCGGCTTCAGGGATGCACTATGCTATGTAACGAAGGCAAAACCTGAGGGACATTGAATAACTATACTACTGAATACTTTTCAGCCTCTTCAAACACATAGGGGGGAGAAGGGGTCAAATCTTTATAATTGACAAAGAGAAGAATAAGGAGACTGGTTGTTAGGTGCCAAACTTTCAACTACCAGGAATGTCTGATAATTTGATATAATATTTTAGGAATGGGTAAAAAGAAATATTTAAAACAAATTAGCAGTTTCAAGCGGCTCATTAAAGAGCATCGTAGCAAGGTTGAAATAGAAAAAACTAAAAATAGTCCGGAGTTAAAACTTTTGAGTTACTGGGAGAAAGAAATTGATAAATTTAAAATAGAATTGACTAAATCAAAAAAAAGGATGAAAAGGAGGTAATTATGGCTACAGCAGTTGCCACTAAAATCGAAAACACTCTAAAGGTTATGTTGAATGAACTAAAGGAAGAATGTTTGACTTGTATAAAACTAACCAACCAATTGGAGTTAGATAATTTATCTGAAGAACAAATTGAGGAACTGTTGGGAGAATTAACGGCATCTGTTACTCACTTAAACACCCAATCCGATAATATTAAAGAAGAAATTGAACAGTAATTGGCAAAGAAGATTTAATAGTTGTTCAAAGTTTGGTAACTATTCAGGTCAATTTATCTGACCTGATTTCTTGACTGGACTAACTGTTACTGTTTATGGCAAAATAATTGTCATGAATGGAGCAATAACATGTCAAGGCCGGCTCATCCAACAATCAGATATTTGCTGGTTACGTAATGTTGTTCAAGAGCATCCAAATTGGAGCCGGCATAAAATCACCAGGCATATTTGCAGTCAATGGAAATGGCGTAGCCATTCCGGGCAACTAAAAACCTTTGCTGCTCGAAGCATG
>DRDE01000113.1 GCA_011040095.1 Nitrospirota bacterium | reverse complement strand
TGACATACTGCCATCGAAGTAATCTGCATTTAACCCGCCAACATTCGGCAGGCTCCTGTCAAAGTTGCCATTAATATAGATACGCATTTCATCATTGGCATCATCGTACACTGCTGTTACCAGACTCCACTGGTTATCGGGCAGACTCGTTTCCGATACTACTTGCGTGAAGTCATTAGCAGCATTCCAAAGCACAAAACTTATTCTATTTTCATAATAGAATCGAACACCCGTACGCCAGTTATACACCATAGGCGCCCAAAGAGCCTGCGTTCCATCCGGGTTGACCCATACGCTAATAGTAAATCCCTTATCATTCCATAACGACACATTGTCTACAGAGAAATAGTCATCAAGACCGTCAAACTGCAGGGCATGACTGCCCACCTGCCCGTTAACCCAGGTGGGACTGCCTGAAGTCACTGTATCATTATCATTCCCCGAAGCATCGTTTACAGTATCACCACTATCTTCATTCAAGGGCCAGTGACCCGCCAGATCAGAATGTGTGTAACCACCACTGCCATTGGCGCCAATATAGAGCCTTTCCGGACTTACCGGGTCAAACACCACGCTCTGAAACCGGCGCACCGGCATATCGTTCTCTATATTTTCCAGTACCGCACCATCCTCTGAACTACGATATAAACGATACAAACCGTTACCAGTGGAAACATCGTCATAGTTATATATCATCGTTCCAGCAATAATCTCATCAGGGTTGATCGGATTAACGGCAATAGACGCAAACCATTCATTATCGCTAATTACTCTAGTCCAGGAACCACTTCCACCCCGGCTGTTTTTCCACACACCGGCCGGATAAGTTACAGTGGTTCTGCGGGTGGCGACATAAATAATGGCCGGGTCCAGAGGATTTATTGCTACATCATAGGCATCGGGCAGTTCCTGGTCAACGTTAACCTTTATCCAACTGCTATCGTTTTTTCCGCGCTTGTACAATCCCCCATAGTTGGTACCCTCTCTGCTGACCGCAGCAAATATTAAAGATGGCTGAACAGGCGATTCCCTCAGGCTGAGCACAGATAAGCCAACAGGAAGACCGGTACTATAATTACTCCAAGAGCCTCCGCCATCTTCCGATCTGTAAACCCCCAGATACTGAGGGGCCGCATAAATGGTTCGATTAGCCGTTGGCGACGATGTATCAAGCGCCAGGGCAAACATAGTCGCATTAGGCAAGCCCTCGTTAATCGGCGTCCAGGTTACGCCGTGATCCGTGCTTTTTGCCACCCCGCCTCTATTGCCATCGTACCGGGATGAATCGGTAACATAGACAACATCTTCAACCGGATCTACTAAAATATCATAAACGTGTTCATAAATTGACATCCCGTCATTTGCACGTTGCCAGGTTTTTCCCCCGTTAGCGCTTCGGAATAAACCATGATCGCCGGAATCGATGTAAATTTTATCGGGATCTTTTGGGTCAATTGCCACAGCATTGCAGGAGCCGAATACGTCAATTCCCCGATGGGCGTACTCATCCCCTCCCGCTCCGCTAATATTTGTATATATCTGTGACCAGCTGACTCCGGCATTTACCGTCTTGTATAAGGTTGTTGTGCCACTCATGTAAATAGTGTTACCAGTCGGATCACTGGGATCAATCGCAATAGATGTCACATTGACTTTGGTCCCATACCAGCCGTGAGTCATGTTCCCATCACTGCCCCAAGTGGTGATACTCTGCCAATCGGCGCCAGCAGACGTCTTTTTCCATATTCCCGACGGGGGCGTGTACGTACTTCCGGCGACATATAGCACACCGTTAGAGTCCATAGCCAGGCGATGAAAATTAATAGAAGTTGTTGGTAGACCGTTGTTATAAATAGTCCAATTATCTCCATTATCTGTGCTTCGGTAAACAGTTCCATTCTTTATAGTGAGATACAGGGTCGAACTATCAATTGTATCTTTTAATAAAAAATGTGTCCAAGGGTCAGGTACGGGTAAACCAAGATTTTTCTCCACCCAGTTCACACCGCCATCAGTGGATTTATATATACCGTATTGTGTGGCAATATAAAGTTCCGAGTTAGTCGCGCCAATTACCAGCCTGTAGATAAGCGTGTCACCCGGTATGTTGTTTACCCCGGTATTGATTTTACTCCAGCTTTCACCAGAGTCAGTGCTTTTAAAAATGGTCCCCTTCTTTTCCACATTAATCCAAGCATTTTCGTCCGGATCAATTCGCAACAAGCCGACAGTCGCGAAGACAGTGTTTGTATCTCCGGGATATATTACAATGGAGCTGATGGGCGCTGTGAAATAATACCGACCTGGCCCCCCAATTCCCGCTCGTTTTGCCTCCCAAGTCGATCCGCCATCAGTGGTTTTAAAAAACCCTCCCCTGGTTCCTGCATAAATTATATCAGGATTATAAGGGTCAATAGAGATATCATTAATATGATAATTTGTTATGCCGTTGTTTATTGCTTCATAGCTGCCCCCAGCATCGATACTTTTGTATATGCCTCCAATATCGGTTGCTACATAAAAAACACCATCTTGATTAACCGTTACCATATTGACCCAGTCAGCATCCCCAGGGCCTATAGGTTCCCAATATGGAGCCGCAAATAGCGGGTTACAGAATACTAAAAAAAACATAAAAGATAACAAATATGTAGCAAATATTATCCTATTCTTCTTATGTCTACATTTCATTTTCTTCTCCTTGATGTTTATGACGGTTAAAATTGATGATCTCGTAAAAAGTCTAAAAAAACATTTTTTTGTCATTCCCGTGGAAATGGGAATCCAGTCTTTTCAGATAGTTACATACGCTATAGATTCCCGAGGTCTTTATCGGGAATCCAGTATTTTTTAAAATCAAAGACTTCTGGTTATCCGCTTTCGCGGGTATGACAACAATGGCGATTCTCTCGATACTTTTGCAAGAGGCTCAATTAGCAGCATGAATCCCGCACAACCTTGCAATTCATGCGCTCATTGTAAGGACTTGAAGTTTTTTTACGCTATAGCCCAAATGATACTGCTATTTTTGACCCCTTTTTATTACTACCTTGCCTGGTGTTTCTCTGCTGCCTGCACTCTCATAACAGCGCGTTTAAGTGATGATGCAGCGCGAGCCTCGTCAATTTCTTCTTTCTTCTTAAGGCGCTCTTCTGCGCGTTTCATTGCTTCCATCGCCCTTTCAACATCAATTTCTTCGGACTTCTCCGCGCTGTCGGCAAGTATTGTCACCTTATCGGGACCGACTTCGGCATATCCCCGGTTAACAAAAAAACGACCCATATCGGTTCCATTTTTATAAGTGAGCAAACCTATTTTCATGGTTGTAAGGAACGGGACATGGTCAGGCAAAACACCGAATTCACCCTCACTTCCTGAAGCAATAATCTCATCAACTTCTTCAGTGAATACATGTCCGTATGGTGTAACAATATCTAATGTCAGTTTATCAGCCATTTAAGAATCCTCTATGGATTTATTTTTCCTTAATTTTTATTTTTTACCTTTTACTTTTAATTTAGATTTTATCCTTGCCCAGCCAGTTTTTTAGCCTTTTCCTCAACTTCCTCTATTCCGCCCACCATGTAGAATGCCTGCTCGGGCAAATCATCGTATTTCCCTTCAACAACAGCTTTGAACCCTTTTATTGTTTCTTCAAGCTTGACGTATTTACCCGGAGTCCCGGTAAATGTCTCTGCAACGTGGAAGGGCTGGCTAAGGAACCTTTGCAGTTTCCTTGCACGGGCAACTAATACTTTGTCATCCTCGGAAAGTTCTTCCATTCCCAGAATAGCGATGATATCCTGAAGCTCCTTATACCTCTGGAGAACAATCTGTACCTGCCTGGCAATATCATAATGCTCCTGTCCGAGGATAAGGGGATCGAGAATCCTTGATGTTGAGTCAAGAGGGTCAACCGCAGGGTATATGCCAAGTTCTGAAATTCCTCTTGAGAGAACGACTGTTCCGTCAAGGTGTGTAAATGCCGTAGCAACGGCAGGGTCTGTAAGGTCATCAGCAGGCACGTAAATGGCCTGCATTGAAGTAATAGCTCCTTTATTCGTAGATGTAATCCGTTCCTGCAGTATTCCCATATCTGTTCCGAGGGTTGGCTGGTATCCTACTGCCGAAGGCATTCTTCCGAGCAGCGCTGAAAGCTCGGCGCCTGCGAGCGTGTATCTGAAGATGTTATCTATAAAAACAAGAACGTCCTGTCCCTCGTCTCTAAAATACTCTGCAGTCGTAAGCGCTGAAAGCGCAACCCTTGCCCTTGCTCCCGGGGGCTCATTCATCTGACCATAGATGAGGGCTGTTTTCTCGAGAACGCCTCCTTCTTTCATTTCAAGATAGAGATCATTCCCTTCCCTCGTCCTCTCACCTACTCCCGCAAAAACCGACACACCGCCATGAACCATGGCAATATTGTGGATCATCTCCATAATAACAACTGTCTTGCCGACTCCGGCGCCGCCGAACATTCCCATCTTTCCACCTTTAACAAATGGAACAAGGAGGTCAAAAACTTTAACGCCTGTCTCAAAGACCTGTGTCGAGGTATCCTGCTCCGTAAACTCCGGCGATTCCCTGTGGATCGGTAATCTCTCCTTTGCATCTATCGGCCCCATCTGGTCAACGGGTTCTCCGATAACATTCATTATCCTTCCAAGGATTTTTTCCCCGACAGGAACAGTAATCGGCTCGCCCATATCAACAACCGGGGTACCTCTTACGAGTCCGTCGGTCGCCGACATTGCAACGGTCCTCACCATGTTGTCCCCAAGGTGAGCTGCAACCTCAAGTGTTATATTGATATCGGGTATGCCTTTTTCCTTGTCACCCGGCTCTGAAATCGTAAGCGCATTTAATATTTCAGGCATTTTATCTTCAAATTCAACATCAACAACTGCGCCGATGACCTGAGCAACTTTACCTTCATTCATAATCTATGACCTCCAGAATTTAAATTGTTCAAAAGTGGTTCAATAATAGCTCAAGAGTTGCTCAATGCTGATTTTCAAACTACTTTGAGCAATATTGAGCCACAGTTGAACCACTTTGACCTACTATCCTTTCAACGCTTCAACACCACCGACGATGTCCATTAACTCACCGGTAATGGATGCCTGCCTGGCCTTATTGAACTGAAGCGTAAGTTTTTCTACCATTTCATCGCAGCTCTGTGTTGCATTTTCCATAGCGCTCATCCTTGCAGCCTCTTCAGCCGCCGAGCTTTCAAGGAGGGCCCTGTAAATCTGTATATTTACATTCCTCGGAAGCAATTTCTCAAAAATAGCCTCCATGGAAGGCTCATAAATAAAATCCGCCGCCTCGGATTCAGCAACAGCCTTTTCTTCCCCCTCTTCCGGGGGGGCCAGGGGCAGAAGCCTTGCGGTTGTAACCGTCTGCGCCACCATTGACTTGAATGCATTATATATTACTATGACTTCATCAACTGTTTCATTTATATAACTTTCCTTGATGTCATTGGCGATATCCCCGGCATTTGAAAAGCTTACGCTTCCGGAGATGCCTGTCCATGAATTACGCGTTGGAACATTTCTTCTCTTGAAGTAATCCCTTGCTTTTTTGCCGACAGCGCTTATGCTGACTTCAAATCCATCTTTTTTATAATCGTCAATACAAGCTTGCGCTGCCTTAAGAATATTTGTATTAAAAGCTCCGCAAAGCCCTCTGTCGGAAGTAACCACGACAACTTCGACTGTCTTCCTGGGCCTGAATGCAAGCAGTGGATGCGATTCCCTGTCAGCTCCCCTGGCAAGGCTTATAAGAACATCATGCATCTTCTCTGCATAAGGTCTCAGATCCAGCATCCGGGTCTGGACCTTTCTCAGTTTTGAAGCAGCCACCATCTTCATGGCCTTTGTTATCTTCTGGGTACTTTGAACGGCCTTTATTCTGTTTTGTATATCTCTTAAAGTAGCCATAACATTTAGATCAAATATTAAAGATCAAAAATTAAAATCACGGAATGTTTATTTAATTAATATTTTCCGCATTTTTTATTTTTTATTTTTGATCTTTGATTTTTTTACGCCTGAAATCCTTTCTTGAATTCTTCTATTGCCTGGACGAGTTTGCCTTTAAGGTCATCGTCGAATGCTTTCTTCTCCGCAAGTTCAGAGCGAAGATCGTCCTTTGTGCCGCGTATAAACTTAAGGAATTCCTCTTCGAATTTCTTAATGGATTCAACCGGTATGTCATCGAGGTATCCCTGTGTGCCTGCAAACAGAACAATTACCTGGTCCTGCATCGTCATCGGAACATACTGGTCCTGCTTCAGGAGTTCGACCATTCTCTTGCCTCGTTCTATCTGTGCGAGAGTCGCCTTATCAAGGTCGGAACCGAACTGGGCAAAGGCCGCCATTTCCCTGAACTGCGCAAGGTCAAGCCTGAGGGTACCCGCAACCTGCTTCATTGCCTTTGTCTGCGCAGCACCGCCAACACGGCTGACTGACAGACCAACGTTGACAGCCGGTCTTACACCGGCATAAAACAGTTCCGGTTCAAGGTAAATCTGGCCGTCCGTAATTGAAATAACGTTTGTCGGAATATAACCCGACACGTCACCTGCCTGTGTCTCAATAATAGGAAGCGCCGTGAGAGAACCTCCACCAAGCTTGTCAGAGAGTTTCGCAGCTCTTTCAAGGAGTCTCGAATGGAGATAAAAAACGTCTCCGGGGAATGCCTCACGACCTGGAGGACGTCTGAGCAGCAGGGAGAGCTGCCTGTATGCCGTAGCCTGTTTACTCAGATCATCATATACTATCAAGGCGTGTTTGCCGCTGTCCCTGAAATACTCACCCATTGAACATCCCGTATAGGGAGCAATGTACTGCAGCGGTGCAGGCTCACTCGCTGTTGCAGAGACAATAATCGTATGTTCCAGCGCGCCTGCTTCTTCGAGTTTCTTTGCAACACGGACTACGTTTGATCTCTTTTGCCCGATTGCAACATATATACAGACAACATCGCCGCCCTTCTGGTTAATGATGGCATCAATGCCTATCGCGGTCTTGCCGACCTGACGGTCACCGATGATAAGCTCTCTCTGTCCCCTTCCAACGGGAATCATTGCGTCTACTGATTTAAGGCCTGTCTGGAGAGGCTCGCGAACAGGCTGCCTGTCAATAATCCCAGGGGCGACAACATCAACTATTCTATTTTCTGTTGAATCAATCGGGCCTTTTCCGTCAATCGGCTGGCCGATTGCATTGACCACTCTTCCAAGCAGCGCATCTCCGACAGGCACCGACATAATTTTCCCGGTGCGTTTGACAATGTCGCCTTCTTTAATAAGTGTGTCCTCGCCGAAAAGAACAGCACCCACAGAATCTTCTTCAAGGTTAAGCGCCATACCGAATACATCATTGGGAAACTCGAGGAGCTCCGATGCCATACACTTGTCAAGGCCGTAAATCTTTGCAATTCCGTCGCCAACCTTGACAACCGTTCCGACTTCGCTGACATCAACGCGTTTTTCAAAGTCGGTAATCTGTTTTTTTATCAGTTCACTTATTTCTTCAGCTTTAAGTTCTGTAACATCCATTAAATCACCCCCGGAATATCGTAGCGGCGCATTGTAATAACACCACTACAAATCATATTATTTATCTCATCAGTTCCGCCCTTAAAAGACGGAGCTGACCTTTTACGCTGCTGTCGAAGATGGTGCTTCCCACTTTTACAATAAATCCGCCCAAGAGGGATTCATCTATCCGGTTCTCAACCGTAATTTCCCGGTCGGTCATCCGCTTTAAAGCGCTCTTCAGCCGGCCGCTATATTTTTTGTCCAGTTTAACTGAAGAGACTACAATGGCTGTCGCCTTCTTCTGTCTCTCATTATAAACATCAATTGAAGCCTCAATGATTTCCTTCAGCGCGGACAGGTGTCCATGGACAATTATGAGTCTCAGAAACTTCCCGGTGCCGGCATTGAATTTCAGGAGGGGCTCAAGTGCGTTAAAAGCCTTCTCTTTTTCAGCTTCAGTAAATATCTTGCCCGCAAACAAAAGCTTCAACTGCTTGTTTGCATCAAGAAGCTGGGAAAACGACTTGAATTCCTGAATGATTTTCGGTATATCCGAAATCCCGACACTGCCGATTATTGCCCTGCTGTATTTTTTTGCAATCTGGTTTTTGTTCAATTTTTCGCCTCGAGTCTTTTTATGTAATCATCTATCAGGACTTCCTGCTCTTTCTTCCCCAGTTTTTCCTTTATCTGCTTTTCGGCAAGATCCAGGGCCAGCAAAGCTGCATCGGCTTTTATCTTTTCTCTTGCCTTTTGCAATTCAAAGTCAATATTCGCCTTTGCCTGCTCGAGAATCTTTTCCTTCAGCCTCACACCCTCGGCAATAATCGCTTCTTTTTCCTTTTCCCCGGATTTTTTTGCAGCCGCCAGAATTTGCTCTATCTCACTGTCCGTAGTTTTGAGCCTGCCCCGCACTTCATTGAGGGTCTTTTGAGCAAGCTCTTTGGCCTCAGACGCTTCCTTAAGGGAGTTTTCAATCAATTCCGTACGTTTTTTAAAATATTCGACAACAGGCTTGCGGCTGAAAAAAACAAGTATCGCTACGAGCACTGCAAAATTAACAAGCGGCCAGAGCCAGTCCATCCACGTAAAATGATGCTCTCCCCCGCCTCCTGAAGCAAAGGCAGCAGAAACAAACATAAGGCTTACAGTGATTATAATGAAACATATGGATGCTCCATAATTTTGATTTTTAATTTTTAATTTTTGATTTTTATTCATACTCCCACCAGTTTCTCAACAATCTGTTGTGAAAATTTCTCTACGTCCGATTTTAAAGCAGCCCTTGCCTTTTCCACTGCCTCCTCAAGATCCGCTTTTGCCTTCCTGTTTATATCCACCGCTTCATTCTGGGCGGCATCCAGTGAATGTTTCTGAATTTCCAGGCCTTCCTTGCTTAATTCCTCAAAAGCCGCCCTTGCCTTCTGTCTTGCGCCCGCCAGTTTTGCGTCTATTTGAGAAAGAACCTCATCCTTTTCTTTGTCCATTACCCTTGCGCTTTCCAGCGCCCCCTCCGTGTTGTCTTTTCTTTCTTTGAAAAGCCGCAGAAAAGGCTGAAACAGAAAGTGATTCAGAAATACAAACAGGATTAAAAAATTGACAAGTTGAACAAAAAACCAATTATTAAACTCTAACATTCAGACTCCCGATCTTAAAATTCAATATATTAAACAGAGTTCACAATAAGATAAGATTCTGAAAAATTACCACAGCGGGGCTGTTTTGTCAATAATACAATAAGTATATTTATGAAATTTATAAATCATTAGAAATCATATGTAAAAAATGAGGCAATAGCTCAGCCATCGGTTTTCAGCAATCAACCCTCAGCTTTAAAATAAAAAATCAGCGCCCAAAGGCATGGATAATCCTGGAACTTCAGCGCTATTTTGCCGGTAAAATTTTTTTACCGGGAACTGATTGCCGATAGCTGCCGGCTTGCTGAATGAGAGTGGAAAGGCCTTAAGCTGCGGCCTGTGGCAAAGACAACAGGGACATCTTTGACTTTTCAAAGGCTTTCCATATAAACTTCAATGAAAGTCATGAGCGGCGATACGGTATTAACACTTATATTCACGGCAGGGCCTGTTGTTAAATTTGTCCTTTTGATACTGCTGTCTTTTTCAATATTCTCATGGGCCATCATTTTTTATAAATTCAGATTGCTTTCAAAGGTTGAAAAAGAGTCCGAAGAATTCTACAGGAGTTTTATCAAAAGCAAAGAGTGGGATTCCCTGTATCAATCCACAAAAAAGCTGACACTCAGCCCTCATGCAAACCTTTTCAGGGCGGCATATTCAATAAAAGACGCTGAGAGGGATGAGATCAGGAACGCCCTGAAAAGGGTTGAGGCAATGGAGGCAACCCGCCTTGAAAAGCGCCTGACCTTTCTCGCAACCACCGGTTCAACAACACCTTTCATCGGCCTTTTCGGGACTGTGTGGGGAATAATGAACTCGTTTATGGGCATCGGGAGAACAGGCGCAGCATCACTTGCCGTAGTCGCGCCCGGCATTGCAGAGGCCCTCATCGCGACCGCCGCGGGACTCGGCGCTGCAATTCCTGCGGTTGTTGCTTACAACTATTATCTCAGCAGGACGCGCGGGATAATAATAATAATGGAGGATTTCTCCAGGGAATTAACGGATTATTGCACGAGGAAACATGGAAAGACGCAGACAGGTCCTTTCTGAAATTAATGTCACCCCATTTGTGGACGTTATGCTCGTCCTTCTTATTATCTTTATGGTAACCGCCCCCCTGCTTCAACAGGGGATAGATATCAACCTGCCGCAGGCAAAGGGCAGGGACCTGTCCCCAAAAGAGAGGGTTGTGATTACTATAAAAAAAGACGGAAAGATTTATGTGGATAAAACCGCTGTCACCCTGAAGTCACTGAAAGTAAAATTTTCAAAAAAACTCAACAAGGAAGTTTTTCTAAAGGCCGACAAAGACGTTCGTTACGGTATTGTGGTAGCGGTTATGGGAGAGTTAAGGGAGATCGGCATAGAAAGATTAGGAATGGTGGCTGAGACTGAAGCGCGTATCCGATGAAGCAATCCCTCAACATCGGGAAGGAACCCGATTTTCAGAAAATCATAATCACCTCCGCTGTCATGCACCTGCTCCTGATAACTCTTGTAGCCTTTCCGGTAAAAACAAATGAAAGGGAGTTCAAAACCTACTTTGTTAATCTTGTGGCCCCTGCTGAAATCCGCAGAGACACCAGGGTCCCTGCGCTAAAAAAACCGGTAAAAAATAAAACCGGTAAAAGGGCGATAAAAACAAAACCCAACCTTAAAAGAAGAGTAAAGCCAAAATCAAAAGCCGATATGTCATTAGAGCCCGCGAACAGGGTGGCAAAGGAAATTGAGAGGTTAAGCGCCATCAGCGCCATTTCAAAAAAGAAAAGGCAAAAGGAAGAACAGACAGCAGCGGCCGGAGAGTCGGATAATGCAATCGCCAGGGCGATAGAGGGGATAAGGAAGAAAAAGCTCATAAGTATTTCAAGGGGGGTCGGGATTCCATCCCGTGTGTCATCCGCAGATGCAGAATCTTACTATGCCCTTATTACAGAAGAGATATGGAGTGAATGGATACCCCCTGATTATACAGCGACCGGCCTGGAGGTCATCATCTCCATAAAAATAAACAGTGATGGAAGGGTTATCTCCCGGGAAATTGAAAAGTCCTCGGGCAACACATTTTTCGACCGCTCTGCATCAAAGGCGATATCAAAGGCAAGCCCCCTCCCGCCGCCTCCTGTAGAGATGGAAATAGGCGTGAGGTTTTATTTATGAATACAGGATTTAGAGTTAAGAGTTTAAAGTTGAGAGTTTTGATTTTAGGTTTTTCACTTTTCACTTTTCACTTTTCACTTTTCACTCCTGCTCTTGCTCTTGCAAAAATTTATATTGATATCACATCACCGGCCATAAGACAGCTCCCCATATCAATCAGGACTTCAGGCTCCCCCGCATCAAAAGAGTTGGAGAGCATTGTTAAAAACGACCTCGGGTTCACCGGGCTGTTTTCCTTTGTCGATCCTGATGTTCCCGGCGCTGAAATAATTGCTGATATAAAAGTTGAAATAACGGACGGGCTTAAGGTTATCCTGTCCGTCAACGATTTAATTGAAGGCAAAGAAGTGCTCAAAAAGAGATATGATGCATCCAAGATAATCATTCGACCGATGGCGCACAGTATTTCAAATGATATTTATAAAGTTGTAACAGGTAAAAAAGGGGTCTTCAGGACAAAGTTATCTTATTTAGTGAGCACATCGGCAGGCAGAAAGGAGCTGCGCCTGATGGACTGGGATGGTTTCAGGTCAATTAAAGTCGTATCAAAAGGACTAACCTCCAGCCACAACTGGTCACAGGACGGCAGATTCCTGATCTATTCTGCGGAGAGAAACAGGAAATGGAAAATTTATCTTTTAAATCTTAAACGCTACAGGGAAATGGTCCTGTTTTCATCGAGAGGACTCAACCTTGTCGGGGGAACATCCCCTGCCGGTCTGATATCGCTTTCATCCTCAAAAGACGGCAGTCCGGAGATATACGTTATAAATATCCATGGAAAAGGTTTTAAGAAACTAACCTGGTCCTTCGGCATTGACGTTTCACCTGTATTCTCCCCTGACGGCTCAAGGATCGCCTTTGTATCGGACAGGGGGGGCTCCCCGCAGATATACACAATGGGTTCAAACGGAAGAGGCTTAAAGAGACTTACTTTCCAGGGATCGTACAATACCTCGCCGTCATGGTCCCCGGACGACAAATGGATCGCGTATACAGGAAGAAAAAATGGCAAAAATCAGATATTCATGGTAAAATCTGACGGAACTGATTCAAGGCAGCTTACTTCCAGGGGGAATAACGAGGGTCCGTCTTTTTCACCCGACGGATTATTCCTGGCGTTTGACTCTGACAGGGACGGCAGGCGCGGAATCTATATAATGCGCATTCATGGAGAGGAGAAAAAAAGAATTACCCCAAAGCATATAAACGCAATGTCACCGAAATGGTCTCCATATTTAAAATAATAAATTTATTCAAGCAAAAGGAGGGAGCGGGCTGATGAAAAAACTTTTAATTGCGGTTATGTTAATCTTTGCCGTCGGTTGTGCAAAACCGTATACAAAACCGCAGGAAAAAACCGTTAAACCGGAAGAAACAGTAAAAGAAAAAACAATAAAACCTGAAGAAATGGAAGCGGAAGTTGTTGAGGAAGCGGTTATTCCCGCAGAAGAGCAGATTACGGAAAGCGTTGTATCGGCGGAGGAAAAGGCAAAATCCGTTTTCAGGGATGTGCTGTTTGATTATGACAGGTATGACATAAGGCCCGACGCCAGGCCCGTCCTGGATACTGTAGCCGCGTTTCTCGCTGAAAACAACGAAATCAATATTGTGATTGAAGGCCACACTGATGAAAGAGGGACAAATGAATACAACCTTGCCCTTGGAGAAAAAAGGGCGAAGACCGCAAAAAACTACCTTGTCTCCCTCGGGGTTTCCCCGGAGAGGATAATCGTGATTACTTATGGCGAAGAAAAACCGCTTTGTATTGAACAAAATGAATCCTGTTGGCAAAAAAACAGGAGGGCGCATTTTGTTGTTGTAAAATCAAGGTTCCGGTAGATCATGCCCGGCATGCATGTTTAGAGGTTAAAGTTATATGTGTTTAAGCCGTTATAAGAAAAAATTTCTTTATCTGCGCTCCGCGCTCTGTGTTCTGAGTTCTCTTCTTATTGCAGGCTGTGTTTCTACGGGAGAAGTGGGCAAAATGAGATGGGAGATTAATAAATTAAAGTCCGAGGTTAAGAAAATCGGGGAAACCTCTCAGAGCATGGAGACACAATTCCCCGGCCAACAAAAACGATTCGATAAAAAGCTGGAAGAACTTGAAGACGCGCAGAAAGCGACAGCTAAAACAGTTTCAGACCTGTTGATTAATGTCCAGTCTTTAACATCGGAGTTCCGGATACTGACAGGCCGTTTTGATGAGGCGCGCTATTTCTCGGAAAAAAGCTCCGCCGATCTGCTGGAAAGTAAAGACATGCTTATTGCAAAGGTAACTGAGCTGGAGCTGGCAATAGAGGACTTAAAGAAAAGACTCCCCCCACCGGTTGCAGAAGAAGCTGTTGTTACGAAAAAAGAAGATAAAAAAACCCGGGCAACAGGGAAAGAAAAGGAAGATATAAAAGAACAGGGCAAAGAGCCGGAAATGCCCGGTCCCGGGACGGAAGTGAAGGATGTTTATATGGCCGCTTACCAGGCATACAAAGAGGGCCGGACTGAAGAGGCAAGAGAAAAATTCATGTCCGTGCTGGGTGATTATCCCGAGAATGAATATTCGGACAATGCGCGTTTCTGGATAGCTGAGAGCTACTATAAAGAGGGAAGCTATGAAGATGCGATACTTGCCTATGAAGAACTTTTTAAAAAGAACCCTGAAAGCGATAAAGTTCCAGGCGCAATGCTCAAACAGGGACTGGCCTTTTATGCGTTAAAGGACAAAAAAACAGGCGGAATAATCCTGGAAAAACTCATTGAAGAATTTCCTGATTCCGAACAGGCAAGACTTGCGAGGAAAAAACTCAGGAAGATCGTTACGCCAAAGAAGAAAAATTAAATGCTTTCTGGTATATTGAAAACAGGATAAAACTTTAGAAGGGGGAGATATTAATGATTAAGAGAATCCTGATTATTGCCGTCCTGTCACTTGTCATTTTTCAGGGCGCGGCATTTGCCGTAGAAACAGAGGGGGAGGTATTGTTCAGAGACGCACTGTACGGAGCCGCAATCGGGGCTATTTTAGGTGGCGCCTTTTATCTTGCCGACGAGGATAATTTTGCCAATAAGTTTGCGACAGGGGTCATTATCGGCACTGTCGGCGGTTTAGTCTTTGGCCTTTCCGAGACCAACACTTTTGTGGAAATCGAAAAAGACAAGATCAAATTCGCTGTTCCTGCGCCTGTTATAGAGAAAAAACAGAACGGCTTTCAGTATTCGGCATCTATTTTAAGAACGAGGTTTTAGCTTCAAACCGGCAACTCATATATTCACAATTCAGGGGCCGGCATAAAAATGCAGCTTTCCGCGTATGGCTACCCCCCTCTCCTTTTCGTGTATAATAAGCAACCGTTCACGGTTGCCGGTTAACAGTTGACGGCTGAAAAACAGCAATAGTTTCAGTTGCCCGTATTAACTGCAAAGCGTAAACTGATAACCTTTAACTGCTTTACTCATCGAAAAACCGTGAACCGTCACTTACTTAGGAGGAAACAATACATGATTGCATATGATGAACTGAAAGATAAATTAGCGGAAATCGGAACAAGAATCAATGCCCTCAGGGGGTATCTTTGATGTCCCATCCCAGGAGGAACATCTTAAGACCCTCGAAAACAAGCTCCTTGCCGGGGACTTATGGGACAACCCTGCCGGGGCACAGGCTATACTGAAAGAAAAATCCGGCATCGAAAACTCCCTCAATCCTTTTTATTCAGTCGAGGAAAAACTCGAAGACCTCCATATCCTCCTTGAACTCTCGGAAGAAGAAGGCGGAGAGGCCCTTCTGAAAGACGCCGGGGAAGGCGTCAAGAGCATTGTAGCAGAGCTTGATGATATAGAGCTTAAATGCACGCTTTCGCAGAAAGAAGATAAGAACAATGCCATACTGACCATAAACCCGGGCGCAGGGGGCACGGAAAGCCAGGACTGGGCGCAGATACTTATGAGGATGTATATGAGGTGGGCTGAGCAAAAGGGTTTCAAGGTTGAGGTAGTTGAACTGCTGCCCGGTGAAGAGGCCGGGATAAAAAGCGCCACATTGACTGTCAGCGGCCAATATGCCTACGGATATTTAAAAGGAGAGGCCGGGGTTCACCGGCTTGTAAGGATTTCACCTTTTGATGCCAACAAGAGGCGTCATACATCCTTTGCCGCAATACTTGTTTATCCCGAGATCACGGAAGATATAGAAGTGGATATAAATGAAGACGATTTAAGGATAGACACTTTCAGGGCCTCGGGCGCCGGCGGACAGCACGTAAATAAAACCGATTCCGCAGTGAGGATAACTCATATGCCGACAGGGATTGTGGTGAGTTGTCAAAATGAGCGCTCCCAGCATAAGAACAAGGCCGTGGCAATGAAATTACTCAAGGCCCGTATTTTTGCGCTCAAGAAAAAAGCCCAGGATGAAAAAATGGAGGAATTTATCGGGGAGAAAAAAGAGATTGCCTGGGGGAACCAGATAAGGTCATACACCCTCCAGCCGTATCAACTGATAAAAGACCACAGAACGGGTCTGGAAACAGGCAATGTAAATGCAGTGCTGAATGGTGAAATAGATGGTTTCATCAAACAATATCTGTTATTAAAAAAAGAGACAAAAATATAAAATGGATATTTTTGAACTCATAAAAACCCGCCGGAGCATAAGGACATTCAGTGACAGGCCGGTCCCTGATGAAATTCTCAATAACATAATTGAAGCCGGCATGTGGGCGCCTTCGGGATTAAACAACCAGCCGTGGAAATTCGCTGTTATAAAAGATGGCGATCTTAAAACGAAAATTTCAGGTCTTACACGCTATTCCAAAATAGTATCAGGCTCAAACGTACTGATTGCCGTTTTTTTAGACCATCCCTCGGGTTATGACAGGACAAAGGATACCCTGGCTGTGGGTGCATGCATTCAGAACATGCTTTTATATATTCATTCAGTAGGACTCGGCGCTGTATGGCTTGGTGAGATTTTAAAAAATAAGGATAAGGCGCTGCAACTTGTCGGGAACCCCGGAGACCTCGAACTTATGGCAATAATAGCGCTTGGATATCCTGCGGCAAAAAGCGGCAAAGGAACCCGGAAGAACCCGGAGCAAACAATATTTTTCAGGAAATGAGACAGCGGATATAATAATTGACCGGCAATTACCAGCCCCGTCCGGTCTCGCCGACAGGCCTGACAAATGTGTACCTGAAAGGCTCCTTTACAAGCGCCGCGGCCGTTTTATCAACGCTTTTGGTAATTGCAGCCATCGGCAGGCCGATAACAAAGATTGCCGTGCCTCCCACCAAAGCAGCAAAACCGAGGGGTCTCAAAAAAAGCGTGTCTGCTATAATGTTGACTTCATCCCTCCCCGATGCGGCAAAAGCCATGGAAGATGTAAGCACAATGACCAGTATCAACAGCATTGTTAATATCTTTTTCATCTATAATCTCCTTTCAAATTAAATCATATATATACACTATAATTAAGAAAATTCAAATAGTCAATAAAGCCGGGGACCTCATTTACTATTAGCTTCGGTATTTTTGTAAAAAAAGTTTAGAAAATTCAGCGCCCTGCCCCGCCGGATATTAATATTCCGGAATATTGCCGTCAGATGCATTGTTTTTTATTTGATTGCCATCTCAGCGTAATAATTTCAGAATCCTCATCCATTTTCCATGTATGCTCAATGTTTTCGCGCCAGATAACGTAATCACCCTCATGCCTGAGCCTTGCCTCTCTGCGTTTACTGTGATTATCAACCTCACGGAATATAAATGTAAAGTCACCCCTTATAAGAATGCTCATAGCTGTTTTATCCGAACACGCCGCCCACTCGCTGCGGAGCTCGCCTTTTTTGTAAATCCCCCACTTGATCTCTATGTCATCAGTATTTCTCAGGCCAAACCGCTCTGCATCAAACGGCACATTGTTTTTTGCGCACCATTTCTCGATCTGCCCCACAAACCAGAAGTGGAATTCTTTCCCGTCTGTCCTCGTATTGCCTGTTGTGATATCTGATAACATGTTTGGTAATAGTTCAGAGGGTATCATTAAGATACCCTTGAAGAAGCCAGAATGGAATATGCCTCTAATAATTTTGATTTTAATCTTTTCATTCTGACTCCTGGCTCCTGAATTCTAAATTCCTATTAAACATTTTCCTATAGGTGAACTATTACCATGTTTGTAACTTGAGAGCGCCGAGTTCTCACTATTATAAATCAATTGACGTATCTTTCCAAATTCATGGAATAACAGGACTTCCTCAAAAATAAAATGTTATTCTTCGTGGTTGGGTTTGGCTGGCCCGACTGAACAAAGAGAAACTAATAAAAGCGCCCTTCTATCAATATATCCTCACCAAAAAAGGTGGTTTGCATATCTTTCAGCTTTAATGCATTTTTTAAAAGCGCCGGTGATTTTCCTCCTACTGATGGAACGGCATCAACGCCGCCGATTATTTTCGGAGCTACAAAAAACATAACCTTATCCACAATCCCGGCTGACAGGGCGGATGCGCTTATTGATGAACCGCCTTCTATCATTACACTCGTTATTTCAAGTTTGCCGAGTTCTTTCATAAGGCTTTTTAAATCGACCCTTCCCGCTTTGGCTTTTACTGCCAGCGCCCTGGCGCCGAGTCTTGCGAGAGAATCGATTTTCTGTGCCCCGGCCTTTTTAGTCACAGCTATTATTGTCCTGTTATCATTATATTTTAATGCCTTTGCATTGGGAGATATTTGAAGAGAACTGTCGACTATTATCCGATAAGGATTTTTACCACCGCGAATTCTGCAGTCAAGCGAAGGGTTATCTTTTTTCACAGTGCCGATACCTGTAAGAAGCGCGTCAACCTCATTTCTCAACTTATGGACGTGATCTCTTGCTTCAGCGCCTGTAATCCATTTTGACTCGCCCCGGGCAGTCGCTATTTTTCCATCAAGGCTCTGGGCAATCTTAAGGATGACAAACGGCTCTTTTTCAGTAATGTATTTAATAAATGTCTCATTAAGTCTTTGCGCTTCACCTTTCATAATGCCTGTTTCAGTCCTGATGCCCGCAGCTTGAAGTTCTTTTAATCCCATGCCCGATACATCAGGATTCGGGTCGATCATGGCCACGACAACTTTTTTTATCCCGGATTTAATAATCGCTTTAGTACAGGGAGGCGTTCTTTTCTCCGTATGACAGCAGGGCTCAAGATTAACATAAAGTGCTGCGCCTTTAGCCGCTGCGCCGGCCTTTTTCAGGGCAATAACCTCTGCATGGGATGTTCCGGCCTTCCTGTGGTAACCCCTGGAAATAATTTTGCCGCCTTTCACAACAACAGCACCTACCATAGGGTTAGGGCTTGTCCTGCCTTTTCCCTTGGCGGCAAGTTCCAGCGCCTTTTGCATAAAAATATTATCAGACATTTTGAGTATATGATTTTACCTGAAAAAAAAGAATCCTTCAAATTTCAACAAATCAATGACAAAATATGTCAGTTATGGCAAATTCTTTAAGGTTGAGAGGGACAGGTATTTTTAAACCCGCTGTAAAACAAGCTTTTTATGTTTGGCATTTATCTTGCTGTATTTTAACACTGTAAAAAAAATATAAAAAAGTTTCCGACAAAGGTAAACCATGGGCAACCATGGGACACAAAGCCACGGGTCCTGAATAAAAAAGAGGATAGCCGGGTTGCCGAAGAGACATCCACTTCCGGTTTATGTGGACTGTTTTGAGGCTGAGGGAAACCGGAGGTGGATGATGCACAGGATTGCAAGTATATTTTTCATTGTTTTATCGTTAGTTTTACTGGCGATATCCTCTTCTCATGCAATAGACTATGAAACAGACAGATTTGTTCTGGCTAAACTGTCATTTCAGCATGATAATGTCACTAAGCGAAACAGCCTTGCGACTGAAAAAAAAGCGGAATTCTCTTCATTCGCTTTTTCTGACAGCAGAAGAGATAAATTCGCTTATAATAATTTTTATAATACTGAAAGCGGGCGTAATAAAAACAGCCGGACAGGGGAAATTCAAAATTCTTTCCTGTCATACATGCCCGGGCGGAATATCTCCCCTTCATTTGTAAACAATATCTCTTTTGATTTTTCGAAAACAGGAAAAAATAATTCCTTTGATTTTTCAGCAAGCGATATAATCCCGTCGGGTTTCAGCGATGCGGCCCTGATGGGGGCTGCTTTTTTAACTAACCTTGCAGTGCATGAATTCGGCCATGAAGTAGTGGCTAACTATGCAGGCGCGGAAGAGAGCAGACTGAGTTTTTTTAAACAAGATGACGGTCAATTCTTCCTTGGAATGAGTACAGCAAAAAATATGGACAGCAAATCAATACTGCCTTATACAATGGGGGGAGAGTTTTTTGCCGACCTGACGTTCGAGCATGCCCTTCAGGATTACAGGAAAAAGCCCGGCACATATAATAAGTCTTTATTATTATACAGCGGGACCGATTTCCTCTGGTACTGTTTTTACGCCTTTTACGTCAGCGAGGATAATTCGGCTTATGACCCCTTGACTATTTCAAAGCAGACCGGGTTATCTAAGGATGCGCTTTTTTCCGTGGCCCTGGCAAAGACACTGTTAAACGCTTACAGGGTTTATTCGGGACAGGACAGGATAGTCCCTTATTTCACTGTTGATAAATATTCCGCTTCCTTAAACATTATGATCCCGTTCGAGTTCGGCAGTTAGCTTGGCTGCAACGGCCCCTATCCGGAAATTTATGGAAGGGGGCCTTTAACAGGCACGATGTAATAGCCGGGGGAAACTATGTATTTGCCGATAAGCATGGATTCCATGACATTGAGTTTGCGTGTGTCCGGCATAAGTTCCAGAGACAGGTTCATAACGCCGTTTGTTATATCACCCTTTAATCTTGCAAATCCTTTTTCACCCTCAAGGCTTATAGAGTCAATTTTGAGGGTGTTCCCTTTTATCGAGAGCGCTCCCTGAAGTTTCCGGAAGGTATTGAGAAGCGGGAACACGGAGCCGGTATCGTCAATGTTTAAATCCGGGACTTCAAAGATGGCCTTTACAACATCATTGTTTATATATATATCGGCATAAACGTTTCCATCAATGTTTATGCCGAATTGTGTGAGATAGGGAATTGCGCTGAGTTCTGCACGGTCTATTTTTATGCTGCCTTCAAGGGGAAGTTTTATTATGCCGTCTATGTCGCCGGCGCCGATTTTTCCTGTTACTGTAAAGGCAATTCGCCCACGGGCCAAATAGCGGGGACTAAAATTGCCTGCAAAGCCGGTGATGTTTAAAGCCGGTTTATTGTCTATTTTAAAATTGAGATCATCGGCATATAAGGCAAAGAATATCCCCTTTTTCAATCCGCTGATCGAGAGACTCATGTTGCTGTTGCCGGACATTGCTACGGCGTCTTCAATCTTCTCCTCTATCAGGTTGCCCGGTATCGCAAAAACCCAGAGGAGGATTATGAAAACCGGGATGCCGGCAACCACATATAAAATGTTGCGGATTTTAATCATCTGGCGTTATATGGATTTACTTATCCCCTGCTCAGGAGTGAAACCGTGAGTTTTAATATAAACCTATCAGGGTCCTCAAATGTGGAATTGATCGCCGCAGACTTGATTTTCATCGGCAAGGGAGAGATGTCGATTTTATACAGCAGGTTGACGATGCTGTTAAGGTCAACATCCTGTATTTCAAGTTCTGCGTTTTCTTCCGTAAATTCGCCGGCCTTCATTTTTCCCAGGGGTTTGATTTCCTTTGCTTCAAGCCCGAGGCTTTTGAGTATCTGTTCTAAAGCAGAGACAACACCCGTTGATTTTCTCATGCCTGTTTTTTTCTCTTTTGATTCGACAACGGTCTTTATCTGTATAACTTGCCGGGAAAGCGATTGAACAGCGGTCAGCCGGGTTTTCAGTCCCCTGTTTTTTCTCTCCATATTCCCGGCATATATGAATGACATAACAGTGAATATGAGGGCTATTATCATCGTAACCGCTAAAACCGATATGGTTTTATCAAAGAATATTATTTTCCCTGCTAATGTCTTCATACGGTTTTTTCCTGCATAATTATTGTGAAGTTGATCTTTTTGTCCGCAGCAGCGCTGGAATCCGTAACCTTGACATCCCTGAATACCGGCGCAAGACTGTTTTTCAGGGACTCAACATCCTCAAAGGATTTTGCAGCGCCTTTTATAATAATATTCTTTCCGTCTGCGCTGAATTCACGGAGTGTAATGTTCTTATGTTTATTAAGCGCAATATTGCGCAGTATATCAAGCGCACGGATACCTGCAAGCGCCGCTTTTTTCCCCTTTAACTTTTTCAGGTTCCCCCTGAACTGTCTTTCAACATCAATGATTTTTTTATCCTCAGGGAAAACATTTCTGTAAATTGCGTGCATCTGTTTTGTAAGCGCTTCATGCTCTTTTTGGGCTGTGACAAGCCTGAGAGTCGCTGCAGCGCCGAGAATCAACAATAATACCAGGGCAAGCACAGTGGTTACCCTGAGCTTCTTTTTGAATTTTTCAATATCTCCCGTGTAAGCCTGCTCATCCTGCCGGAGGTTTATCAACGGGTTGAGGATTTCTTCTCCGGCAGCCTCCGCCCTGATTTCAGCGGTTGAGGTTGTTTCTTCAAGAAGAGTCTCAATTTTCCCACCGGAGAGCCGCAAATCAAGGGAAGTCATCACTTTCGGATCAAGACCTGCTGATGAAAACAGATCGATAATCTCCTTAAGCTTTGTCTTTTCTATGCAGACAGCCAGAACTTTACTCCCGTTATCAGGCTGCCCGGTCACAATGTGGTCGATTGAGTAGTCATCGGTATTGCCGAGCAGCATGCCTTCGAGTTCATAGGGGATTGTGTCCCTGATTTTGTCTTTGTCCGAAAAAGGGAAGTCCTGTTCCCTCAGGGTCAGGAGATCAAGGGGGATGCTCAGAAAGATATTTTCACTGCCGATAAGCGGGAGCGACTTCAAATCCGAAGATTCCAGTTCGCCTTCTATGGGGACGGAAGAGCTGTCTGCAATATAATATCGACCGGCCTTTTTTTCAAAGATATACAAATTTAAATTCTTTTCCGTCCAGTCAATAAAAGCCGTCTTCATTTATCCTTCTCTCCAGAAATGAATTTTCATGGATGTATCCATGACACTTTCTATAACTCTTGTGATCTCGTCAACTGTGGCTTTTGCCGTTACCCTGAAATTGGAGCCTTTAACCGTAATCCTGTTAAGAATCTTTATACCGATTGCCTCAAACCCCGGCACATTGACAATAGAGCTTGCTTTCTCAAAGGGGGTGGTTTCCCTGTAATCAATAATCTGCTTTGCAAGGGCCTCGGTCATATCCGGGCTGAGACAGACAAGCACCGGCAGCGCGGCGGTGTTTATATTTACCTGGTTGTTTCCGTAAACCGTTATGTATGGACTTATTTTCCCGAAAATGTTTTTGTCCATCATGCCTTCGATTAATTTCAACTCATCCACAGACCAGAGAAATGTATTTTTAGCGACATCTTCCGAGTCCGGGAGTCTCGGCTCTTTATCGGGATCTATCCAGTCGGCTATCACCAGGGAAAGATTTGGATTAATATTAAGGTATTCAAGCAGCTTTTTCAAGGATGAAAGGGCTTTCTCATTAGTCATGCCATTGGGATATATTATACTGTTAATATTAAATTTTGAATTTTCATCTTCAACTTTTATGCTCAGGAAGGCGCCTGTGCCGAAATCTCCCGGAACCGGCATCTCTATCTCACGCACATATGTATATGAACTTTCTTTGGCCAATACAAGATATTGTGTGCTGAGGTTCTGTCCTGATCTGGCGATAAGAGACGCCCTCTGGGCATTGCTCCAGTTGGATAATGAGGAGGAGTCAATGTATACATCATAAACAAAATCCACTACAAGGCCGACGAGGATTGAAATAAGCAGGAGAGTTATTATTAAAGCAGACCCTTCTTTATTTAACATTCCACGCCGCCCTCTCTTGCCGGAACCCGGAATTTGTCTGTATTCTGTGCTCCGGGTTCTGTCACAATTGTGTCCCGATTCTCGGCCTTGCGTATTCAGTCAGTTTAACTGTTTTGCCATTATCATCAAACTCAATGCTTACCCTTACAACATCGGGCAATTTCCCTGTTTTTGCAGTGTCCCATGTCTTTATCCATTTATTATAAAAGAGTGTTTCAACAGTAAAGCTTTCTATTCCCTCAATGATTTCCACTTTATATTCTTTTGTCGGGGAGGCATAGGGTGATTCTGTTTTCAGCAGATCGAGCTTCCCGTCTTTTTCTTTTACAAAATAGGTGACGGTATTCAGATTGCTTCCCTTAAAAGAGAATGCCGTCAGGTTTAATGAAGAAGCGTTTTTGCCGAATATGTCGCGGTCTTTAATAACAAACCCCGCCTTTTTCTTTGTTTCATCCTCAGTCCGGGGATTTTTAACTAATGCGCTTTCGATCTCGCGTCTTATTATATCAAGGGCTGTTCTTGATTCATGATATTTCAGTGATATATTGTCAAACCGCTCAACCGCCCGTTGAACAGAGAAAAATGAGCTGTAAACCGTCCCGAGCACAATAGTGAGAAGGGCAAGGCTGATGAGGATTTCGATGAGGGTAAAGCCGGATTTTTCTTTCATTTTTCTTCAGTCTTTCCCACAACAAGTTCATTAAGGACAACCTGCTTGCCGTATCCTTTTACAACTGTTTTTAATTTGATGATATCAGAATCTTCTATTTGAGTAATCGTATTCTCATATTTAAAACCGGTTGCGTCAATGTCGCCCCCGGAGTTCTGAGGGGTCATTTCCATCTCATATATTTTCTCCTTTGCAAGTTGAAATATACGGGTAGTGAGAGTGTTTTCATACATAATATCAGCGTGGTAATTTACCGTTTGTATAATGACTGTAAGCGCAATCCCGATAATTGCAAGCGCAATCATGATCTCAAGAAGAGTGAATCCGGACAGAAAAACATTTCCGTCCCCGTTTCCCCGTTTCCCCGTTTCCCCGATATTTTTTTTACAGCATGTATCCTTCATAAATTTTAACCCTGCCGTTTATGTGATTAAAAATAACCGTGTACTCCATATCATCTTCATTAACCAGATGCACCGTGACCGGCTCTTCAGGCCCCATAGGCCCGAACTTCAGTATTACCTCTCCCTGTGAGACTTCGCCGAATGACGGGACTACAATATCCTTAAACATCACACCCCTCTTCATTTTAAATTTACGCAATTCCTTTTCGCTTTCAAAACTCCATGAGTCCGCGCTGAGGTCTATTCTTAAAAGATAAGTCCGTTTTTTGCCTGCGGCCTCATCATAGACATATCTCAGTGTATTGCCTATCCGCTTTGCCTCGGATTTCAATGCCCGCTCACCCGTATCCCAGAGCTTCGGCATTATTAATGCCGTAACAAGGGAGATAATGAAAATTACAATGACTAATTCAATTAAGGTAAAGCCGCAGCGAACCGCCTTATTCATAGTTCCCAGTTGATAATATCCGCATTGTATCCGTCACCACCCGGTTCACCGTCGGCTCCGTATGAGATGATATCATAATCGCCCTGCTCACCAGGGGATATGTATATGTATTTATAACCCCAGGGGTCGGGTGATATTCTCTTTTTCTCCAGATAACCGCCTTCTCTGTAGTTTTCCGGGATATGTCCTGTTACAGGCGGAGAGATCAGCGCTTCCAGCCCCTGTTCGGTAGAGGGGTAGAACCCGTTATCCGCCTTAAACATTCTTAGCGCAGTCTCAAAGTTTCTTATCTGTATTTCTGCCTCTGTAACCCTTGCCTCATCCGCCCTGTGCATCAGCCTCGGCGTGACAAGCGCTGCAAGAATACCGATAATAATCATTACAACCATGATTTCTATGAGGGTGAAGCCTGTTCGGCGGGTTAAATCAATATGTTTTTTCATAATATAATCCTTAATGCTTATTGTTAAGAAAACTTATTTAAGTCATACACACCCTCTAAGAGTCTGGATTGAATAGAGGCTCTCAGGGGCATTTATTCATAATCAACTTCGTTAATTTTATCACATATGACAGTTATTTAGAACTTTAATCTGCTTTAACGGTTCAGTTTTTTTAACATTAATCCTGAGTGACTTGAATATGGCGGGTATGCATTGGATAGTGGATTATCAGTCCCGGCTTAAAGATTGGCGCAGAGATAGATACGAAAGATTACTTTTTTCCTAATAGTTCAAAGACAAGATTAGTGAATTAAATTACAATACAAATTATTACATCTAATCTTTCAGCTTTTCCCGTAAGGCTTTTCCACCTTTTTTTATGGCTTCGCCGCTCTTTTCAAGGACGTCTTCACCGGCTTGCTTTAATTTTTCCTGCATGGTTCTTTCGGCTAATGGATTACTGAATAATGGTTTCTCCTTGCCGATGTTGACTCCAAACCACAGACCTATAATTATGCCCACTAACAAGCCTATAATCAGATTTTTTATACCCTTCATTTACTGCCTCCTTCCCTGGCGCTTAAGACCTTCAGTCTCTTCATGAAAATTACTTAAAAATTATGTCGTTTTCCTTATACCACAATGACAGATGCCGGACTCTTACCGTTACAAAAGGGTTGTTGTTTTCAAGCTCATGGATTACTGCAGAGGCTGTTTCAATCCGGTCATCCTTTAAGTTTGACAATTGTTTAATATATGCATCAATATTCAGACCGGGATAATTATCTTCAAAATTTGCACCAATATTCAACTTTACCAACGCCTGAAGCGCAACATCCATGTCTCCGGTTACAACCAGCGCTCCACGGTCTGCGCTAATTTCAGCCTCTTTATACCACTGCATGAGTTTTATGCCAATTGAACCTACTATGACCTCTGATACGAATTTGGGCAGAGCCATCCTGGTGAAAGATCGCATTCCGGCTATAAGATCAAGATAGTACAAATGACCAAGCCTGATATGCGCTACTTCCCGGGCCAGAAGGAAACGAAGCTCTTCAGGCTTAAATGCCCATGTGAAATCCGAGCTTATAAAAATGGTAGGATTCAGGCGGTTGGTTACCCTGATGTTTGTACCGTTGCTGTTTGTTATGTAAATGTTCGGGACCTTTTCAACTCCAAGTATATCACATGCATCTTTAACCATATTATATATCTTGGGGAGTTGATCTTCACCAACCTTTGTCATCTGAGTCATGAGCTTTCCCTTGCTATAATGTCTTTTGTAAACTTCGTAATATTTCTTCGAGAAAAAATAGCTTGCCTTT
>DRDE01000112.1 GCA_011040095.1 Nitrospirota bacterium | reverse complement strand
TGTTGAAGAGCGGGGAGATCGGGCTTGAAAAAAACCGCCTGCCCGCAGCAACCCGTATCCAGGATACCGGATATGATGATATCCTGCACTTTGAGAATGAGAAGGCTGATAATGAATATTACAAACTGGGAATGGATTCAATAAAGAAAAGAGAGATAGCGGTTGTTACCTTTGCCGGCGGCATGGGCAGCCGGTGGAGCGGGGGCGGAGCTGTTGTAAAGCCCATTAATCCCTTTATGGAAATAGACGGCAAATACAGGACATTCATTGAAAGCCATATTGCAAAGAGCAGAAAAACCGGACAATTATCCGGCTTCATGCCTCCCCATGTATTTACTACAAGTTACCTGACACACGGCGCAATCAATAAGTATCTGGAGAGTTTTAATTATTTTGATTACGAGGGAGAGCTATATCTCTCACCCGCAAAATCAATAGGGCACAGGGTCTATCCAATGGAGCGCGATCTCAGGTTTTACTGGGAAGAACAGCTTCAGCAGAAAATGGACGACAATGTCCAGAAGGTCCTGGAGGATATGCACAGGGCATTAACAGAGTGGGCAAAATCTAAGGGAGAGGGAGAGGACTATTCTGAAAATAAACACATTCTCAGGTTTAATCCACCCGGACACTGGTACGAGATTCCAAACCTTATGAAAAACGGTGTGCTTGCCGGAATGCTAAGGGATAATGAAAATCTCAAATACCTGCTTTGCCACAATATCGATACCCTGGGGGCATATGTCGAACCCGCGCTGCTCGGGATGCATATTGCCGGAGGCTCATGCCTTACTTTTGAAGTGACCCCGAGGAGAATAGAAGATGCCGGCGGAGGACTGGCAAAAATTGACGGCCGTATTCGACTCATTGAGGGTCCGGCCCTGCCGCGTGAGGAAGATGAATACGGATTGAGTTATTATAATACGCTGACCAACTGGGTAACCATTGACTCTTTGCTGGATTTCTTCGGTCTGGACAGGGGTCTGATAATGGAAGCGGAAGAGAATATGGAAAAACAGAATAAAATAATTGATTCAATACGCACTATTGAAAAAAGAATGCCTGCATATGTGACAATTAAAAACGTAAAATATGTCTGGGGAAGCGGCCAGGAAGATGTCTATCCTGTGGCGCAGTTTGAAAAATTATGGGGCGACATGACCGCTCTGAAAGATTTAAAGGCCGGCTATGTAGCGGTATCACGTTATCGCGGGCAGCAATTAAAAGAACCGTCCATGCTTGATATCTGGGCGAACGACGGTTCGTTTGATTATTTAAAAAGCAAAGTGAGCCTGTAACAGATACTGACAGTAACGGGCATTTATTCGTAATTCGTAATTCCTAATTCGTAATTCAAGAACAAGGGGGTATCATGACCACTAAAAAGAAAGCGGCCTTAATTAAAGGTGATAACAGGAAAGAAAATATAAAAAAATGTCTCACCTTGATTAAGGAAGATATTGAGCCGGTTAAGAAAGCAAAGAATATCCTCATAAAGCCCAATCTTGTAGCCCTTAAGCCGGATTTTGCCAATACCCATGTGGAAGCAATTGAGGCGGTTATTGAATTTATAAGGGATATTGTCCCTGATACGCCGGTCACAATAGGCGAAAGCTCTGCCAGCGCTTTTTACGATGGTTTGCCCACGGAAAATGTTTTTAAGGATTATGATTATTATCGCCTGGAGAAAAAATATAATAATGTCTCTTTAACCGACTTTGATAATGACAGGGATGTGATTCAAAGCCCTATTCTTTCTGTTGTGGGTGATACCCATCTGCGAATTACGAGACGTGTGGAAGAGTTTGATTACAAGATATCTCTTTCTGTTCCCAAGACCCACAACTTCGCTGTTGCAACTCTCGGCATTAAAAATATGGCCGGGCTTGTCTTGAGGCAGGACATGGCCATGATACACGGCATGAAAGGGGGCGTTGAGGTTGATGCGCCGAAAACCTTCCTGGACAAGCTGCCTCGCGGAACAGTCTCAAGGGCGCGGCGGATACTTCCTAATGCGCTTATAAATTTTCTTTTCAGACAATACCCTGCATACCGGAAAAGTGTAAAAATGATCCACAGAAACATCGTAGAGCTCGCTAAGAGGGTCTGGCCCGACCTCGTTGTGCTTGACGGTTTTATATGCATGGAGGGCGATGGCCCTGTAGACGGCACGGCAGTTGAAATGAAAACCGCAATTGCCTCTGCGGATCCGGTAAAGGCAGACGGGGTCGGGGCCCGGCTGATCGGATTTGAGCCGGAAGAAATCGGGTATCTGTACTATCTGCAGAATGAAGAAAAGATGGGCGAATACTCTCTTGAAAATCTTGTTGGTGATGATCTGAATAAAATAAAAAAGCAATTCAGGCGCCACGGGACATATGATATTCAGTCTCAGTGGCGGGAGAAGGAAGATTAGTAATTAGGGAATGAAAAGCAAAAAAGTCCCCCTTTGGCAAAGTATAATACTCCCCAGAAAACGGAGGGGGTAATACGAAGGAGGAAAGGCAGGATGAAAAACACATGAAAGAATTATAGGGCATAAGGCAAAG
>DRDE01000111.1 GCA_011040095.1 Nitrospirota bacterium | reverse complement strand
CGAACATTTCATCCCTGTTATTTTTGAATGAATTTGATTGGAAGATATTATTCGTAAAATTTAATCCCAATAAAAATATTCCCAAACGCCCTCCAAACATAAAACAAGTTACATTATGGATCGCTCAACTTGGGGGATTCCTCAATAGAAAGAGTGATGGGGAGCCCGGAGTCACTCATATATGGCGTGGATTAAAAAAATTCGCCAACTTGATCGAAGGTGCTCATTTATTGAAAAATATTTGTGGGTAATAGAAAGGTGGTGTGGGAGGGACGCCCTGCGAGGGGCGTTCCTATCCCGATAGCGCTTTTTCTGTATGATTGCCTATATAGTTTTTAAGTACAAGAGACCTCTTACTAAATTCTATGAAGTTGAAATATACGATTCTTCCTCCTCTTTTTCAAGTTGTTTTGTCGCTATAGCCATCCCAAAGATGCGCGCAACCCAAATTAGCACAGCAGGTAGCAGTATTACTCCAACAACCTGCCATTGCCCCCAGACTGCTGCTGCTATCATTGCTGTAAGGACAACGCCAATTCCACTGAGTATTAATCCGCCAACGACCCAGCCTATTCCAGATGAAGCAGCGTATATCAGTGAGTAAAACCAGAGACTAAAGCCAAAGAAATAAGAAAGCAAATAAAGGCTGATACCACCAATAGCACGAGTAGATCGAAATATCATAAGAATTAACGATAACGGTACGAGTGTGATGAGACAAGCAGCAACTGACTTGGAGATAAATGGATGATAAAAATGCTCATAGACCCATTTAAAATCCTTCACGAAAATCATTACGACAGCAATGACCCCCAGGATAATGCAAAATGCGAGTAAAAGATTGGATATAATACTTATCACTGCCATAACGGATTGGGCAATAGTTTTGGCATAAGCCGCGCCAACAGCAATCCATGCAATGCAGACACTGATACCTGCGGAAAACACACGTAAAATCCATAGCCATGCCTCTGTATCTGGGATTCCTAAGATGTCGGCAGCCATTCCCATGCCAAACGCAGTCGGGAACCAGAGCAAGATTGCGATAAGCAAGAATTTGATGTGTTTCATCTTATTCTCCTTTTACTGCTAAACGACCAAAGCTCAGCAGGTGATTTTAGCGATCCGCTGGATAAGCTTGTTAGCGAAAATTAATTTAGACTTTCCAAATAAGCCTCAATAATATTACGAGCAATATCGCGTACCTCTTTTAACTCCTCTTCTGTGGCATCCCTTAGTACACCGGGATTCTTGCCTCTGTGCCGACCTTGTTTTAGTGGCTCATCATTGGTAAGCTTTCCAAATCTTGACCATCGTGTCCCAGAAATACCGAGAGCATGTTTTGCGTTTGACTCACTTTTAAACCTTTTGGCAACCGCATCACGAATTTCATACAAATGCACTAACTCATTATCAGGATCGTTTACAGCATTACTGTAACTCTTCAGAAGTGAAGCAAGGAAAGCATCTTTCTGGCGATACTTCTCCACAAGTTCCGCCGATTCTATCTTCTTTTGAATCCTTTTCTTTTTTGAATCACTTATTACATTTTTATCTTTATCCTTAACAATAAAATCAACTTCCCCAATAGTCATTTTGATAACACATGGTTCCGCAAATATTGTGATGTCTTTGCGGCCATCGGGATGCAAACGATACATAGAAGCCTTCGAGAGTTCATATGGCTTATGTGATAGCATCTGTACACCTATAAAACGGTCGTTCAAAGCATTATGAAGTCTGTCCAATATACTTTTATCATTATCATATATCTCTGGCCTTATCTGTGCTTCGATTGTGCCGCTTGTAATCGTTATTATATAGGCATCGCGCTTGATGCAGATATTTTCTTCAAAGTAGTCTATAGGGGAAAACTTCCATTCGAGAATTACAATATCTTCCATATCATTCATATTTATTTTGGTCGCTAACGCAAAACTAAGGGTTGCGTGCCTGTAAAACATTAACATGCAAAAAGACGTTCGCAAACATAAACCATTGAAAACCAAAAAGTCACCTGAGGCACGCATACCCTTCAGTGCTTTGTTGTGTGCCGGGCAAGGCCCGGCTGCTAACTGGTGATACCGGGAATAATGACACAAATAACCGGATAAGTCCATACCCAGCCTGATGGAGGCGAAGGGTAGCTGAAGGCAAAGATGCTGCAGTAATGCAGCGTCCGGAGGAAGCCGAAAGCAAAAGCGTGGGTCGACGAACAGGTATGCCCCGTACCGGAAGGTAGAGGGCAGGCAGATGAGGCAGTGGAAACCGGGACGAGTCCGCAACACAGGATAAAGTCCTCTATCCATCAATGGTGAACACTGTATATCTGACGATCGTGCGCGGAAAGCAGCCGGGAATACCCCGGGAGGCCCGCTGCGTCTCCGATGATATGCTGCTATGAATTACCGGAATATAGGGAAACCGGTTGACCAAAACCCCGGCGTGTGCGGGACACCACATCAGTCCCAAGGGCGAGCCGCTCCCACAAGGAGGGGAACACAAAACAAGAGATGTGGAAGCAGATAACATGGGAGT
>DRDE01000110.1 GCA_011040095.1 Nitrospirota bacterium | reverse complement strand
TTTGTAATTAGAGTCTGTGTATAAAGCATACTTATTTGTCATTCCCGCAAGCAAAGCTCGTCGGGAATCCTTTGTAAAGAAACGATTCCGGACAAGCCGGAATGACAGAAAAACAACAATTCTTTGAGTTTACACACAGACTCTAATTAGTCAGGTTCAAGGTTTTTATCAGACACTGCCTTGATCTCTCTTTGCATTTTTCAGTTAACCGTTAACTGTGAACCGTCAACCGTGAACGGTCTTTCTCATGTTAACATAAATCGCTCAACTCGGGTTTAATTGTAACCGTTCAAGGTCAAACGTTAAAGCCTGGTCTTCGGCCTCCTGTTGGCCTCAAGTATTTTCTTTCGCAGTCTTATGGACCCGGGGGTTATCTCCACAAACTCGTCTTCTTTAATAAACTCAATGGACTGCTCCAGAGTCAGGAGCCTCGCCGGTATCAACTGCAGTGCGTCATCAGACCCCGATGCGCGCATGTTTGTGAGTTTCTTTTCCTTTGTAACATTAACATCGAGATCATTATTTCTTGAGTTTTCACCTATGACCATCCCCGCATAAACCGGGACATTTTCTTTTATAAAAAGCGCGCCCCTCGGCTGCAAATGGAAAAGCGCATATGTGGTTGACTTGCCCGTTCTGTCTGCAACAAGCGCCCCGGTCTGTCTCTTTGACATCGGGCCGTGCCACGGCTCATACCCGTCAAATAAGTGATTAAGAAGTCCCGTGCCTCTCGTATCCGTCAAAAACTGCGACCTGAAGCCGATCAGCCCCCTTGACGGAATCCTGAATTCAAGCCTTACCCTGCCGTTTCCATTGTTCTGCATCTTTTGCATCCTGCCCTTCCGCATCCCGGCCTGCTGTGTTACCACACCTACAAATTCATCAGGCACGTCGATAACGAGCAATTCCATGGGTTCGTGCAGTTTGCCGTTGATTTCCTTGGTTATGGTTTCAGGCATTGAGACTGAGAGTTCGTATCCTTCACGCCTCATCATTTCTATGAGGATCGCAAGCTGCAGCTCCCCCCGGCCCATTACCCTGAATGAATCCGCATTATCAAAGCTCACTTTTATGGATACATTATAAAGAAGCTCCTTTTCAAGCCTTTCCCTCAGGTTCCTTGATGTTACATACTTCCCGTCTTTACCTGCAAAAGGAGAGGTGTTAACGGAAAAGACCATTGATATGGTCGGTTCATCCACCTTGATTCTCGGCAGTGGCGCGGGCTTTTCAACATCCGTAACCGTATCGCCTATATTTATCCCCTCAATACCGGCAAGCGCGACAATGTCACCGGCCAGAGCTTCTTTTGCCTCCACGCGGTCAAGACCCCCGAAGGTATAAACAGAGGATATCTTTGTCTTTACCGCATTGCCGGCGCTGTTTATCACGGCAACCGTATCTCCGGCCCTTACAGTGCCTGAAAATATCCTGCCCACGGCAAGCCTGCCCACATAGTCGTTGTAGTTGATATTGGTGACAAGATACTGGAGGACACCGTTGCTGTCGCCTTCAGGCGCAGGCACTGCTTTGAGTATGAGGTCGAGCAAAGGCCTCAGATTATCTGATTCATCATTTAACTCAAGTTTTGCAACACCTGTTCTGGCATTTGTATAAACAATGGGGAACTCCAATTGCTCTTCCGTGGCATCAAGGTCAATAAAGAGGTCGTAAACTTCATTCAGCACCTCCTGTATCCTGGCATCAGGCCTGTCGATCTTATTTATGACCAGTATTGGAGGAAGGTTAAGTTCAAGCGCCTTTTTCAGGACAAATCTTGTCTGGGGCAAAGGTCCCTCTGAAGAATCGACCAGCAGCAGGACACCATCCACCATCTTCATGATCCTTTCCACTTCCCCGCCGAAATCCGCGTGTCCAGGGGTGTCGACTATATTTATTTTCACGCCATCGTATTCAACGGCAGTGTTTTTCGCCATTATGGTAATTCCCTTTTCCCGTTCAAGGTCAATATTATCCATAACCCTTTCCCGCACTTTTTCATTGGCGCGAAAGATTCCGGCCTGCTGCAGCATTCCGTCCAACAGGGTTGTCTTTCCATGGTCGACATGTGCAATTATAGCGATATTCCTCAGATGCTCATGCTTCATAAATATCTCCTTCTTAACAACCGTTCACAGTTATCGGTTCATGGTTAAATAGATTGTATAATGCTTGATTCATTTATATAGCCATTTTTCACAAACCGGTCTGCTCCCCCAATCACTTTATTGATTATAAAAGAATACAGCGAGGCAGGACTATGCGAATACGACTGATGATTAGTATAACCTAAATTGAGCGATTTTTTTTACCAAACAGACCTGCCAGCCAAAATTCGCGCTTTTCGTCATTTTGAAACAGACAAAAAAATGATATAACCATCCAGTGATAAAATGCGCTGTTGGCTGAAAACCTCTTAAACGGCAGCCCTTCAAATCCAAAATCCTTTAGCCCCCGATGCGACAATTCATCCGCCCCACGCTGAATGTTGATGCTGCTTATTTAGAGTCTGCGTATAAACTCAACAATTAAGCTGTCATTCCCGCGGTCCTTTGGGCGGGAATCCAGTCTTTTCAGTAAGTTCTGGATACCCGACTACAAACTTCGGGTATGACAAAGCTAATAAACAGCTATTTATACACAGACTCTATTTATCCTACAAATAATGCCATTCCCCCTCTGCCTGTCAGCGTGTCTCCGGTTATCCCGAGCTTGGTTATTTTTCCCTTGCTTTTGAATTTGTTTTGTTTCATAATTTGAGGTATGATTACCTCACTTATCGGGTGACAGGTTTTGTATTTGAGTTATTGTATTATAACAAGCATCTATCGCCCTTTAAGTGACTTATTTCATGTTTCCGTAATTTTGAATCGCTCAACTTAGGTATGAACTATTTTCAAGTGATAATACTATCTCAACATTGTTTCGATTCAAGGCACGTCTAAAGATCAGGAATATTCCTGCCGATAAGACTACTGAAATGCCGGGTTCATAATCCACCGGATTCAAAAAGAAATTCAACAGGCAGCAGGATGAATGAAAAGAAAAATCAGGGCATGAGAAAAAAGAAACTGGGCAAAATACTCACAGATGAAGGATTGATTACAGGGGAACAGCTCGACAATGCGCTCACTCTCCAGAATGGAAAGAACAAGAAGCTCGGCAAAGTCCTCATTGAGCTGGGCTATGTAAACGAGATACAGGTTGCCGAAACACTTACAAAACAGCTCTCACTGAAATTAGTTGACTGCAATAACTATACACCGTCAATAGAAGTGCTTTCCCTTGTGCCGAAAGCAACTGCCGAGCAGAAACTGGTTCTCCCCCTCGAGCAGAAAGGCACAACCCTGATGATCGCAATGGCCAATCCCCTTGACTGGGAGACCATAGAAGACCTTTCATTTGAGACAGGGCTGAGGGTAACAGTCGGCATTTCATCGGAACATAACATACTTAATGCAATAGAGCGGCTTTACGGTTCAACAGATGATATGTGGGATGTCCTGAAGGAATTGCCGTCATACGACGGGGTTGAATTTGTTAAAGAGGAATTTGACGATGAGAGACAGCAAGTCAGCTTCCAGTCCCTGTACCAGAACAGTGAAGCGCCTCCCATAGTCAGGCTTGTAACCATGATTATAGCTGATGCCGTAAATTGCGGCGCAAGCGATATCCATATTGAACCGAGAGAGAAGAACGTGCAGGTCCGTTACAGAACGGACGGCGCCCTGAAAAACATACAAAGCTATCCAAAACAGATTCAGGATGCCGTTATATCGAGGATAAAGATTATCTCGACCCTCGATATAACAAACAGACGGTTCCCCCAGGACGGCAGGAGCGCCCTGCGGCTTGAGAAAAAAAATGTGGACCTCAGAATATCAACCTTGCCTTCGATTTACGGGGAAAAGGTCGTTATCAGGCTGCTTGACCCCACAACAGGACTTATTCCATTGAGTAAATTAGGCATTTCAGAACATATCCTGAAGCCCCTCATTGAGGTATTCAGCCGGCCGCAGGGCATGCTCCTGGTTACAGGCCCGACAGGAAGCGGGAAAACCACTACACTGTATTCAATCCTGCAGCAGCTTCGGACAGAGACAAAAAACATTATTACCCTTGAGGACCCTGTAGAATACAAACTTGCTGAAATAACCCAGGTCGGAATAAATGACGACATCGGATTTACATTTGCCAATGCGCTCCGCTCCGTGCTCAGGCAGGACCCGGATATTGTAATGGTCGGGGAGATCAGGGACCTTGACACTGCAGAGATCGGGGCAAGAGCCGCTTTGACAGGCCACTTTGTATTAAGCACCCTGCATACAAATGACACTGTCTCCACAATCTCACGCTTGATAGATATCGGGTTGGAACCTTTCCTGATTAATTCGGCTGTGTCCGGAGTTCTTGCCCAGAGACTCATAAGAACCATATGTCCTGCATGCAAGACCAGCGCTGCGCCTCCGGAAGAAGCAGCCAAATTTGATCTCCCGCCCATAAAGGAATATTACCGGGGAACGGGCTGCGACAAATGCAATCATACGGGATATAAAGGCAGGGTCGGCATCTATGAGCTGTTGAAAATGGATACGAAACTCAAGCGCTTGATATCAAAGAGTTTTACTGAAGATGACCTCTGGCAGTGCGCAAGGGAATCAGGGACTAAACCAATGTTTGAAGACGCATGGCTGAAAATACAGGAAGGTGTCACAACCCTGGATGAAGTAATCTCCAGGATTCCTATCCAGGAAATCGATTCTGATTAACCTAAAAACGGCAGTTAGCCGCTGATTTGCGCAGATTAATGCGGATTTTTCAATGAGTTACAGAAGGTTCATATTTCACCATTTTGGTGAAATATGAACCAGGCATAAGTTTTTGTTCTATCGGTGTTTATCAGCGTTTATCTGTGGCCAAATGCTTTTTATAGGATTACGAATAAAGAAAGCAGCTCCGGCAGTGTCGGGTTTTTGTGATAGAATAAATTATCATGAAAGCAATTGTTGCAATGAGCGGCGGAGTTGATTCTTCTGTTGCTGCATATCTGTTGAAAAAACAAGGTCTTCAAGTAATCGGCCTGAGTTTCGAACTCTGGGACAGCAGGGATTTGAAATCCACCGATGTATGCTGTTCGGTTGAGACTATAGAGCTTGCAAAATCAGTGGCAAACAAGCTCGGCATAGAGCACTATACTGTAGATGTCAGAGATGCCTTTTACAAACATGTGATCGAGGATTTTTGTGCATCGTATATTGCAGGGATAACACCGAATCCGTGCATATTATGCAATAAATACATAAAATTCGATTTCCTCCTCAAAAAAGCTGAAGAGTTCGGCGCGGAATTAGCGGCAACAGGCCATTACGCAAGAATCGGGAAAACACAGGGCACAGACAAGGAACGACAGACAACAGGCAGGCGGAGGTTTTTTTTGAAAAAAGGGATTGATCCCAAAAAAGACCAGTCCTATGTTTTGTATGTGATGAAGCAGGAGGAACTTGCAAAAACATTTTTTCCCCTTGGAGAAATGAGGAAAGAAGAGACACGGGCAATTGCCGGGGAGCTTGGCCTTGCATCTGCCCTGAGGGCCGAAAGCCAGGAGATTTGCTTTGTCGGCGATGACAAATATGCTGATTTCATAAAAGGTTTTTCCCCTGAATCAGTGCGTCCCGGCCCTGTTATTAATACAAGTGGGAAAGCAGTCGGTGAACACAAAGGGATTGCATTTTATACAATCGGTCAGAGAAAAGGCCTTGGGATATCATCTCTGAAACCACATTATGTGATTGACATAAACCGTACAACCAACACTATAATCGCCGGTTCAAGAGAAGATGCCATGAAAAAAAACTTTACGGTCAAGAAATTAAACTGGGTATCCATTGACTCCCTCTCAGGCCCCCTGTCGGCCAATGTCAAAATACGCTCGACAACAAAAGAAGTGCCTGCGATAATAAGCCCGGCAGAAAACGGAAAGGTAATTGTTGAATTTGAGAAGCCGCAATGGGCGCCTGCTCCGGGCCAGAGCGCAGTCTTTTACAGCGGTGATGTAGTTATCGGTGGCGGGATCATTGAACCTGGAAACCGCAGTTAGAGATAGAATTTACCCGGATTGCCGGCAATTCCCGCTGGGACAGCAAAAAACAGGCAAACCCAAAAAGCATCAAGAGTTTCAGATAGAAAAGATCTCTCTCCCCGGTCGAAATGACATATGGCTGAACTATTACAATTCAGCTTATTTTATCTCCCTGATTTTATCATTGGCCTTGTCAAGATTGTCGTGAATTAACCCAAGAAGACCCTCGCCTGTCTCAATATCTTTATCGAAGAGATTATTCAGCTCATCAGGGTCTTTCTTTAAATTGAAAAGCAAAGATTTTTTTCTCTCCAGATAGTGTATTAACTTATAGTCACCTTCCCATACGGCAATAGTCCCTTTAGTGATTTTATGTCCCCTGCTCGGATTTCGTTCAAGATTCATTGAAAAGGCAGGACGTTGAGAGAGTTTTTCACCGCGCATCAGAGGGACAAGTGAACGTCCATCCATCCAGGAAGGCGTAGGAAT
>DRDE01000109.1 GCA_011040095.1 Nitrospirota bacterium | reverse complement strand
TCCTTTGTCATATCTTCATACTTCATTTACTCAAATTCCGATTTCAAAGCGCTGAATTCCTGTTTGAGATCATTGAACTCTCTGCGAAGCGCTGCCAGTTCATCTTCCAGTTTTGCGATCCTCTCGTCTTCAGCCCTTACCTTCAGAGTTGCAGCCTCTTCAGGGACAGGATTTTCAGGCTCCTTAATCCCGGCCTCTCCTGAAAGCAGGTGCATGTGCCGGGGCTCTTTTCTTCCGGCCCGGCGGGGCAGTTTAACCAGCATGGGCTGCTCTTTATCCATCAACCCGGTTAAAACTTCCTCAACTTCGTTTAAGCCTTCAAATTCATACATCCTCCCGGAACGCCCCCGGATATCCCCGGTGGTTTGCGGGCCGCGCAGCATTAATAAACATAAAACAGCGGCCTCACGCTGCGACAGGTTGAATTTTTTTATAAATAAATGCCGGTATTTCGGGACACGGCTGTCCGACTTATAAATTTTTTCTGAAAGCCCCTTTTCCTGCAGACTGTCAAGCCCACGCACTACGGACGTTTCTTCATACGAAACTACAGGGCTGCGGTTGGATTTCTGATTGCACGCATTAACCAGTGAGTTTAAAGTCAAAGGGTAATAATCAGGGGTGGTAATTTCTTTTTCAATCAGACAGCCAATAATCCGGACTTCGATATCATTAAGTGCTATATCCATTTATAGCGCCCTCCGTTTTTTCACTATGCGCCTTTGTGTTTGCCTGAACAGTTGCGTAATTAATACATATCATATGTATATTTCAGGATTAATATCAAGTAATACCTGGAGTAAAATGGGATTCTCCTCCCTATTGACATAGCCTGATATTCTTATATAATTACTCTTAAGAACATTGTAATGTCATTCATTAACTGAAACACAATAAAAGGAGAGAAATAATGTTAACAAGCAAAAGGAAGCATAAAAGATTTGATATTCCTCTGACTATAAAATTCAGGCCTGTCAACGGGGCTGCCGAGTATTGTGCGGGAGTAACAAAAAACTTCTCCTGTGAAGGGGTTGGTCTTGAAACAGATGGTTTTGAGTTCACAAGGCATGAAAACCTTGAGTTGAATTTTAAGCTTCCTGCAAGTGAAAAGATTGTTTCTCTCCTGGGTGGTGTTGTATGGGAAACGCAGGTTGGAGATAAAAACCTGGCAGGGATCAAACTTAAAATGAAGAACAAACAAATGCGAAATGAGATAGAAAAAATTTTTTCCCGCTCGAAAATACCCATAAACAGTATTTACAGTAATGACCCGGATTATATGATTAAAGGGGAAAAAAAGAAAAAGCCCGCACCTAAGCCGGCCGCGCAAAAAAAGAGGGCTTTGGAGCCGCCCGGGAAATCAGCTCTTGTCAGGGGGGGGAAGAAGAAGGCTGTATCCGGCCCGGCCCGGCAAAAAAAGAAACCCCTGGAACAGCCTGAAAACCCGGGTTTTGTAAAGCAGTACAATAAGAGCGGTTCCAAATGTAAGGTTACATTCAGGCTGCCGGGGGAGGCGGTCCCGGATGTACGGAAGGTTGCAATAGTGGGTGATTTTAATAAGTGGGATGCTTCCGGAACACCGATGACCCGGCTTGAAAACGGCGATTTCCTCGTAACCTTAGACTTGAAAAGCAAAAGAGAATACAGGTTCAAATATCTTATTGATGGTAATCTCTGGGAGAACGACTGGTGCGCAGACAGGTATGTCCCCAATGCTTTTGGCTCTGACGATTCGGTTGTGATCGTGTAAAGCCGGGGACGCTTCACCTGAACCAGCCTGATCCTGTTGTAGCCGTTCACAGTTGTCAGTTTACGGTGCGCGGTTTTTCAACTGGTTGCCGGAACTCACTGAAAAGACTGGATTCCCGCCCAAAGGACCGCGGGAATGACAGCTTAATTGTTGAGTTTATACACAGACTCTATTTATCGTCAACCCTGAACGGTTACCTTGCTGTTATGGGCTGTAAGCGACTTAACCGCGTTTCAGCGTTTTCTTCAAGAGCTGTTTGATTATCATATGCAACATCTTGATATGGCCTTCCCCTTTTTTGCGCCTGAGCAGTTATTCATTCCGTATAGTAACTATTCAGGCAGGCACAAAGGCACATAGCGGCAAAGGCGCAAAGTGAAAAAAAGAATGAAAAACTTTTCTTGTATTTCTGTAACCCTTTGCGCCTATGCGCCTTTGCCACTTTGCGCCTGAGCAGTTACCCCGTCTAAAGCTTAACACTAAAAACGCCGATAAGAATGTTAGGAAACAGGTCAGAGGAAAGAGGGTGAATATGTATAACTATATGGTTTTTAATGTATCCGAGAGGAAGTTGTACAGGGATTTTCTGGCATATTATAAATGTAATTCATGCGATGAGCTTTATCATGTTTCCATAACCAACCCGAAACTATTAAAATACCTGGAGGAGTTCATATCAAGAAGAATGAACTGAAATACCATATTATTCGGTTGCTTCCCTTATAGCCTCGGCAGTTATCCCGGTGAGGCTTCTCAGTTCCTGAAGAGAGATGCTTAAAGGCGGCATCAGGACGATGACATTTCCAAGGGGCCTGATAATAAGCCCTTTCTCTCTTGCTTTAAAACAGACCTTCCAGCTCATTTTCTCTTTTAGCTTATAAGGTTCCTTTGAGTTTTTATCCTTCACAAGCTCGATCCCAACCATAAACCCCCTTTGTCTTACATCACCGACGTGTCTTAATCCGGATATCCTGTCCAGCTCCTTTTGCAATATCTCAATCTTTTTTTGCATCTTCTGCAGGGTTCTTTGTTTTTTAAACACCTTGAGGTTTGCAATAGCGGCTGCACAGGCAAGCTGGTTCCCCGTGTAAGTGTGTCCGTGGAAGAATGTTTTCAGGTCCTGGTATTTTCCCTGGAAGGCCCTGTAGATTTTCTCTGTTGCAAGAGTCGCAGCGAGTGGAAGATAGCCCCCGGTGATTCCCTTTGCAAGACAGAGGATGTCCGGGCTTACGTTTTCATGTTCGCAGGCGAACATTTTACCTGTCCTTCCAAAGCCGGTCGCAACTTCATCCGCAATCATGAGCACCTTGTATTTATTGCATAATCTCCTGACACCTCTCAAATACCCCGGCGGAGAAGTGATCATGCCGCCTGCCCCCTGCACAAGGGGTTCAATAATTATTGCCGCAATTTTTTCATTATGTTTCTTCAGCGCCTCTTCCATTTTCTCAAGACATAACAGCCTGCATGACGGATGCTCCCTGCCAAGCTCACAGCGGAAACAATAAGGGGAGGGCGCCTTGTATGATTTGAAAAGCAGCGGAGAGAATATCTCGTGAAACAGGTCAATGCCCCCGACACTTACTGCCCCGACCGTATCACCGTGATACGCATTATTAAGAGACATAAATTTTGTTTTAAGCCTGTCTCCCTTATGCTGCCAGTACTGGAATG
>DRDE01000108.1 GCA_011040095.1 Nitrospirota bacterium | reverse complement strand
TGTGAAAGAAGAATGCTCTATGGGGGTCATATGTCCCATTTTTACAAGTTTTTCAACAAATGCCTTCTGGTCTTTTGCCTCTATTTTGCTTTTGAGAGATTTAATATCCGCCGGACTGTAGCAGAGCTTTGCGGCCATTGCTACTGTCTCTTCGGGATTCGGGGTATGACTTAGAAGAATTACCTTTAATTTTGCCTCTGACATTTAAGTCCTCCTTAATAAGAATAACCGGGAAGTCAATTCCGGGAACCGGGTTTATTTTTTCCTGATGCCCTCTTTATCTCTCTTAATTTATTGAGCAGCATGACAAGCATATTTGTTACACTCCTTGGTCTTGGACGTATTTTCATTGAATCCATATCTTCCATCACTACGCCTTTTTCAATTAAAATTGAGGGAGATTTCGTGGTGGCCAGAACCTGGCTTGGATAAACACTTCTGTGGCCTGTCATCAGGTAACTGACAATACATGAAACAGCCGCATATGGGGCAATCTGGGGACCGAAAAATTCTATGGCCATTATACTGGCGGATATGGGGGTATTGGCCGCCCCTGCAAGGAGACTCACCATGCCTATTGCAGCGAACATGGATGGATCATATCCCAGCAATACCCCGATAAAACTGCCGGCTGTGGCCCCGACAAAAAAGATAGGGGTCACCATTCCCCCGCTTCCACAAAATGCAAGGGTAACAGATGTGAATATTATTTTGAGGACAAAATCATACGGCATGATTGCGCCTCCCTGCAGAGCGCTCTCAATTGTTTCAAGACCGAGTCCGAGGTACCTCGTTGAGGTCGCCAAGGCAAGTACGATCAAGATGCAGCCGCCGATCAGGCCTTTAAACGGCTCCCAGATTTTGATTTTGCGGCTTGTGTTTTCGGCAAGTTTCAGGGCCTCGATAAGGATAAGTGAACATATACCGAAAAAAATCGCCACCATGATTACCTCGATAAAAAATCCCTGGGTGAATTTAGGGACAAACTCAATAGGGTTATAAAAATACTCCACACCCATTGAGGATGAGACCTGGTAACTGATTATGCCGGCTACAAAAGACGGGAAAATAACATCATAGAAAATGTTTCCCACCGAAAGAACCTCGACCCCGAAAATAGCTCCTGCAATCGGGGTCCCGAAAACAGAGGCGAACCCCGCGCTTATGCCGCATATAACTAATTTCCGGCGGTCTTTTTTGTTGAAACGGAATACACTGGCAAAGATATATGAAAGGCCCGCGCCTATCTGGGCGGCAGGGCCTTCTTTTCCGGCCGAGCCTCCTGCTGCAATGGTTGTAACAGTGGCTATTAATTTTACAGGGACTGTCAGGGGATTTATTTTGCCGTCATATTTGTGGATTGCCTCTATTACTTTTTCAGTGCCGTGTCCCCTGGCCTCAGGGGCAAGATATTTTATTAGCAGGGCGGAAAAAAATAATGCAGCAGGAAGCGCCAGGAAGTAATATTCATACCGGGCAGTATAAAAAATGCTCCGGTTTAATATCCTGATAAAAAATCCTGTTGATCCGCCGACAATTGCGCCGATACACGTTGCCAGCAAAAACCATTTGACAACGCTTATAAAAAGCACGGATTCTTCCAGGAGAATTTGTTTTTTTTTCATATAAAAATACCCCTGTTAAATTCTCCTTCTTAACAGCTCCTTGTTGTAAGCGGTCATGACATCTCCTCTTTTTAACATGCCCAGAACCCTTCTTTTATTGAATATATCAACAACCGGTAACTCTCCTATATCTTTTAAGGAAAACTTTTCAATTGCCGTGTTGAGGTTATCGTTGGGAGTGATAACTATGACATTCCGGGAGATTATATGTTTTGCTTTGAGCAATTCCTTGAGGTCTTCCTCGAATAAAACGCTCTTTATGTCCTGGAGCGAAATTATTCCGGTCAACAGTCCTTCGTCGTCCACCGCAGGGAAATAAAAACTCTCCCCTTCAATTATCTTTTCAAGGAGTTCATGGATACCCGTTTCTTCGTGTACGGTCGTGAACTTTTTTTTCATTACACTGCTGACCCGTATGGCGCTTAACACCGTGGCCTCCCTGCCGTCATGTATGTTGATGCCTTTTCTTGTAAGTTCAACCGTATCTATTGAGTCATGATACAGGCGTTTTGCCGTAAGCGTGCCTAATATGCTCGCAAACATGATCGGGACAATTATCCTGTAGTTGCCGGTCATCTCGAATAACAGGAAGATAGCCGTCATAGGTGCATGTGTTGCCGCAGCAAGAAATGCCCCGACCCCTACTGTTGCATAAGCGCCCGGGGTAGCTGTATAAGCGGGGAAAAGAGAGTGAACAACCCATCCGAAGGTGCCGCCTGCCATTGACCCGATAAAGAGCGCGGGGGCAAAGACCCCGCCTGCTCCGCCTGAACCGAGTGTAAAGGAAGTTGCGATTATCTTTAAAAATATGAGCGCCAGCATGACCGTGACAAGCATATTCCCTTCAAGCGCCTGTTCAATATATTCATAACCATCCCCGAATATCTGGGGAAAAAATATCCCGATTGAGCCTACAATAAATGCCCCTATGACGGGTTTTAACCAGGGATGTATTTTTAACCTGTCAAACCCGTCTTTAACCTTATAGAATGTTTTTATATAGAGTACTGCCGTAACTCCCACAAAGATTCCCAGGAATATATAAAGGGGTATCTCATATGCATTCACCGTGTATTCGGGTACTGTAAAAATGGGATTGGAGCCGTAGTACATCCTTGATACAACGGTCGCTATCCCGGAAGAAATGACAATAGCTGCAAATGAGGTAAGCTCATAATTTCCCAGAAGGACAATCTCGGTTGCAAACATGACCCCGGCAATAGGCGCATTGAATGTCGCTGCAATACCTCCCGCAGAACCGGCGGCTATCAGCAGTTTAATCCTGTTTCCGGAAACCTTGAATGTCTGCCCCACAAAAGACCCTACAGCTCCGCCTATCTGGGCAATCGGGCCCTCAACTCCCGCAGACCCGCCGGAACCTATTGTAAAGGCGGAGCTTAATATCCTGGAAAAAAATGTCCTTCTTTTTATTCTCCCCCCTTTTATATTTACAAGTTCAAGGAATTTCGGGAAGCCGTAACCGTATGATTCACCACGGAAGATAAAAGAGAGCGGGATCAGCAGAAGAGCTCCGCCTACCGGCAGAAGCGGGATCAGGAGCTTGTAGAACCCGCCTTCATTGATATTTAACAAATCAGAACCGCCGACAAAGATTACATTATGCACAAAGTGCATTGTTGCGCGAAAGAGTATATTGGCAAAACCGCTGAGCAGTCCTACAACAACAGCCATGGCTATAATAACGGGGTGCTCACCTATCTTGAATTGTGAAAGCCTGTCTATGAATGTGATGTCTTTATCGATTTTCATGATTGTTTTGAAATGAAGTAGCAAAGGCACAAAGGCACAAAGGCACAAACTTTAAAGGCGATGTAACACAGGTTTTTAAATTTTACGGCGGAGCCGGTTTTTTTATGCCGGGAGGGGGCCCTGCAGGAAACGATGACAGGTGATTTATCAGGAAGGTTTTCCTCGATAAATACCCGGAATATTCCGTTGCTCATAGTTCGATCACATTTTTGCCTTTATACATGCTGCAATACCAGAGGGACAGGTAGTCCCTGATCTGCCTTGTCAACAGAAAATTATTTTTTACATATTCTTTGCCGTTTCGTCCCATACGAACAGCCATCTCAGGGTTATTGAGAAACTGTCTTATCCTGAAGGCCGCTCCTTCAACCGAATAAACTACGAAACCCGTAATGCCGTGAACGATCTGGAGAGGAATGCCTCCGACAGCGCCTCCGATTACAGGTTTCTCTTTCCACATGGCCTCGGAGACTGTAAGGCCGAACCCCTCTTTAATGGATTTTTGCAGGATCACATCCGCCATCCTCTGCAGTGCGTTTATTTCCTTGTGATTATCGGGGGGTAATAACAGGATGTGTATATCGGGATCATTGCCGGCATAATCTTTTACTTCATTGAGGATAGCTTCTCCTTCAGGATCGTCGGTTGCCGGGCTTCCGGCGAGTATAAGCCTGCACGCATTGTATTTTTTGACAATTTTGTAAGCGTTGATAACGCCTATAGGG
>DRDE01000107.1 GCA_011040095.1 Nitrospirota bacterium | reverse complement strand
CCTAACTTTGTATTTATGCTTAAAATAAAACAATTCTTCCTCAAAAGAGGATACTTAAAATTGTATTAAAACTGGTAACCGTTCACGGGTTATATTTGTCAGTATTCAACATTAAACACTGAAACGGAAAGACTGAAATCCCCTCTCAAGAGGGGAAAACTGATAAACTGCCCCCTGCACCCTGTGAACGGTTACAAAAAAAGAAGTAAAGGAGTGGCATAATAAGGCCATTATGGAAGCAAAAAAGCGGTCACTGCCTGCCTTTATTAAGATATGTACGATCACTAAAGCGTGGGACATCCTTGCAGAACATATTCTTCAGTTAAAACATAACGACCTGGAATCGATCAGTCATTATACAATCGGAGAGCCTGCAAAAAAACTTTCAAAAGACTATCCAATGGCAGCGGCAAAACTGTTTCGCGCCCAGGGTATACGGATACTTAACAGTAAAAAAAGCAAAAGAGCAATGGAGGAAACGTATCTCATGAGCGAATATCAATTGGTTATTGGTTATTCGGACGGACAGATATTGTATTTTTGGATAAATTTTGATAGCATTTTAAGCGACTATGGAAGATAGAGAAGCCAGATCAATAATCGAGTCCCTGCTTTTTATGGCAGGTGAGCCTGTGACGCTCGATACCCTCAGAAAAATAGTTGAGGTGGACAAGTATAATACCGAAAGACTCGTGAGAGAGCTTATCAGCGATTATTCAGTAAGAAACACCGGCCTGTTTGTTGTTGAAGTGGCGGAAGGTTTTCAGATGGTCACCAATCCTGCCTGCGCTCCGTGGGTCAAGAAGCTTATTTCAACAACAGCGCCGAAAAAACTATCTCAGTCATCCATTGAGACCATGGCCATAATTGCCTATAAGCAGCCGATTATCAAGGCGGAGATAGAGGCTATCAGGGGGGTTAATTCGGACGGGGTGGTCAAGACATTGCTTGAGAGAAGACTCGTCAAAATACTCGGCAGAAAAGAGGTGCCCGGCAGGCCCCTGATGTACGGCACAACAAAAGAATTTCTCCAGTACTTCGGGCTTAAGGATTTATCGGAACTTCCGACACTCAAGGAATTTGAAGAGGTAGACATTCCCGACCTGCCCGAAGCAGCGCCTGAAGCCCCCGTGGAGCCGGCCACTGAAATAGAAGTCCCGGAGCCTGTTGAACCAAAGCAGGACGAAAACCGGCATTCGGAAGAGCCGGCAAATAAATATTGACCGGTATTTATAAGTCATTCCACAACAGTGTCTCTTTTAGTCACCAGCACGATACCCTGTCCGGGCCGGAGATCATATGAGAAGGGTTCGGGGATATGGTCAAGGCGATATTCCGGGGACACATCCTTTAACGGAGCTTTTAAACGGAGGAGTTTATGCAGACTGTCCGCATAAAACCGCTGTTTGCTGTTAATGTCTTTATTGAGAATAAGCAGGGCCTTCTCCTGTGTATGAACGGATGCCTTCCACATTATGAGAATAGCGGGATTGCCGGTGTCTAAAATTTCCGTGGGGGCCTCTTCCTGAAAAATGGTATACCTCTCCTTGATCTTATTGACACTGTTTATGAAAGAGGTCAGATCAATATCCGTCTCCTCCCAATCCTCAGGCCTGGTTTTTACTACATGCGGCTTTTTGCGAAAACCGAACTCGAATCCTACAGGCATCATCACGCCTGCGGAAAAAAGCGCAGAAAACAGATAGCGCTGCTTGAGCCCGGCTATATTGCCATGGAATTCCTCGAAAAGCCTTACGGTATCATGGCTTTCCGGAAAGCCTATTGAAGGCGCGATCTCACGTGTGAGGGCATACTGTTCCAATAACCAGGGGCTGCTCAAATCCCACCACTTGGAGCTGTTGAATATGTAATCAAAACCCGCGCCCGCGGTCTTCCTGGTCTGGTCAGCCGTACATCCTAATGTTTCAGCAAAAAAGAGCACATCCGGATATGCCGCCTTTGTCTCGGTAATGAGTCTTTTCCAGAAGCCTTCAGGAATCTGGTAGGCTGCATCACAGCGAAATCCCTTAAAACCGAGTTCAATTAAAAATTTTACCACCTTGAAGAAAAACCGGAAAAGCCCTTCCTGATCCCGTGTGTGCCTGTGATCGAACTTGGCCAGGTCCCCCCATACTACCTTTTTCCCGTTTTCATCACAGAACGGATTGGCAACTTTCCCCTTTCTCTCCCATTGAAACCAGTCAGGGTGTTGCCGGATCAGGCCGGAATCCACGGCACAGTGGTTAATCACCAGATCGATCATCATCCTGAGACCAAGCCCCTCTGCTGCCCTGATCGTATCCCTTATCTGTTCCTCCGGCGTCTTTTCGCTCAGGGGGTCGATCAGAAGCGGGTTAAAGCTGAAATAATCCTTTATCGAATAGAGGCTGCCTGAAAAACCCGGCAAATGAACCGGATTAACAAAAATCCAGTTAAAGCCCATTCCGGACGCCCTCTTGAAATGCCCTTCCCATTCAATAAATTTTCCGGCAAGTAAAGGGAACAGATTATATACTATCATCTTCTCAGGTTGTCTCATATTTTTTCCTTATCTTTGTAAAATTATCTACTTTATTTTTTCCTGTGATTCACCCTCTTTTTATTCCTGCGCAATGCATGATGCCTGTTTCTCCTGCGCTCTTTTTTCCCGGCCCTCTTTTTCCCTCTTTTCCGTTTGTCGGCTGCTTCTTCACTAACCGCTGTTACCTCACCCCCTTCGGGCGGAAGGGGCTTTAACACCACAGCCCCAAGGGGGGGCAATAATAAAGATAAAGAGAAGTCACGCCCATGCCGGGGCACCTCCTCCGCCATCACGCCTCCGGACGGAAGCACCTTGCCGCTTCCCCGGTATTTTGTTGCATCGCTGTTTAACAGCTCTGTGTAGAAACCGGGGAAAGGCACCCCTATGCGGTAATTTTCATACGGCACAGGTGAAAAGTTCATGACAAAGAAGAGGCAGTTTCGCGGGTCCTTCCCCTTTCTCATAAATGCAATCACGTTTTCATCAGCCCTCTCTGCAACTATCCACTCAAAACCCGCGCTTTTAAAATCAACTTCATGGAAGGCCCTTTCAGCAGAGTAGAGCCTGTTCAGATCACTGACATAGCGCTTCAGGCACTTGTGAAATGGCCTGTCTAAAAGATCCCAGTCAAGGCCCTTTGCATGATCCCACTCGCCCCACTGGCCGAACTCTCCACCCATGAAGAGGAGCTTTTTGCCGGGGTGGGCATACATAAAGGCATATAAGAGACGCAGGTTTGCAAACTTCTGCCATTCATCGCCGGGCATTTTATTTATAAGAGACCCTTTTGAATGTACAACTTCATCGTGCGACAGCGAGAGTATGAAGTTTTCGTTAAAGGCATAGAGGAGTCCGAAGGTAAGATTATTGTGGTGATACTTGCGGTGTACAGGATCCTTCCCCATGTAAAGCAGCACATCATGCATCCATCCCATATTCCATTTAAAATCGAATCCAAGACCTCCGCGGCCGGCTTTCTTTGTTACGGCAGGCCAGGCTGTAGACTCTTCGGCGATCATCATTACCCCCGGAAATTTTTCATGCACTAAAGAGTTTGTGTGTTTCAGGAACTCTATGGCCTCCAGGTTTTCATTGCCGCCGTACTTGTTCGGTATCCATTCCCCGTTTTTTCTCGAGTAATCAAGGTAGAGCATGGAGGCCACTGCATCAACCCTCAGTCCGTCAAAATGGTATGTCTCAAGCCAGAACAGGGCATTGGCAACAAGAAAATTTTCCACCTCATGCCTGTTGGTGTTGAATATCAATGTTCCCCAGTCGGTGTGCTCCCCTTTTCTGGGGTCTGCGTGTTCATACAGGCAGGTGCCGTCAAACCATGCCAGGGCATGGGCGTCTTTCGGGAAATGTGCCGGCACCCAATCGAGGATTACCCCGATATTGTTTTGATGGCATATATCTATAAATTCCATGAGGTCTTCTGGTTTGCCGAATCTCGAAGTGGGGGCATAGAAGTTTGAAACCTGGTATCCCCAGGAAGGGTCATACGGATGCTCTGCCAAAGGCAGGAATTCAATGTGCGTGAAACCCGTATCTTTCACATAGAGTATGAGTTTTTCAGCTAATTGCCTGTAAGAAAGAAAATTATTGTCCGGGGCCCTCATCCATGAACCGGGGTGAACCTCATAGATGGAGACAGGAAGCTCCCGGGTATCGATGCCCGCCCGCCCCTCCATCCATTTGTTGTCATGCCATTCATGTTTACCTTCAGGCTTATAAATTATACTTGCCGTGTCAGGCGGGACCTCTGTATAAAATGCATATGGGTCCGACTTCAGAAAGACATCTCCGTTCCCGGCCCTGATCTCGTACTTATAAATCTCACCCTCAGCGAGACCGGGGATAAAGATTTCCCGGATGCCTGACCCGGCAACAAGTCCCATCTGATGACACCGCCCGTCCCAGCGGTTAAAGGCGCCCACCACACTCACACGCCGGGCATTCGGGGCCCAGACAGCAAAATTCACTCCATGAACACCATCCTTCACTACAGGGTGAGCGCCAAGCTTTTCAAAGATACGGTAGTGATTCCCCTCAGCGAACAGGTAGCAGTCGAACCCGGACATAAGCGGGGAAGGGAAGGCATAAGGATCATGAAAGGTTGCGGCATTACCCTGCTTATCAGTCACACAAAACCGGTATTTAAAACCCTTGTCCTCCCCGGCAATGAGCAATTCAAAAAAACCCTCTTTATGTATCCTCTCCATCCGGTATTCAGTCTCCGGATTTCCCTCCCGGAATACATACACATGATCCGCATGCGGAAGAAAGGCCCGGATAACAATGCCGTTATCTTTTTCAGAATAATGAGGGCCCAGGATAGAAAAGGGATCATTGTGGTGTGCCTGAATGATCTTCCGTATATCCTCTTTAGGAATAGTATTCTTCAATATTATGCTCCTGATTTATTAATCCTGACATCAGTATCAAGTCTATGTTTCGATTTATTTTAACCTAAATCAAACAAATCTCAAACTTTCCGGCACTGCTGAAATCCGGGCATGCCTGGTATAATTTTTTTCTCTCTCAGCCTGTTCCTTTTTCCCGGTTTTTATTTGCTCACTAATTATAAAGCATCCGACTTCTTTTGTTCGGGGGCATTGCTTTCTTTCTAATGGACTAAAATAGTAAAATGTCCAGTATATTCTAATTTCAACTCGCAGGAAATGGAGGAGCAGTGGAGCTTTATAGTCTAAGTATTGATGAAGCACGATCAGCTATTGTCAAAGGTGAAATAAGTCCCCAGGAACTTGTAATTGCATTATTTGAAAGAATAGACGCCCTGGAAGAGAGGGTCGGGGCATATGTCTCTCTTGCAAGGGAAAATGCATTGAGGCAGGCAAGGCAGGCGGAAGATGATCTCAAAGGAAATGCAGAAAAAGCGCTTGTCGGCATACCGCTTGCAATAAAGGATAATATTTGTACGGAAGGTATAAAAACCACATGTTCTTCAAAAATATTGGAAAATTTTATTCCCCCTTATGAGAGCGCTGTTACACAGAGGCTTAAAGAGGAAGGCTATATATTAATCGGCAAGACAAATCTTGATGAGTTTGCCATGGGCTCGTCAACGGAAAATTCCGCATTCGGACTCACTAAAAACCCATGGGACTTTGAGAGGGTGCCCGGGGGCTCAAGCGGCGGCTCAGCCGCTGCAGTGGCATCTGATGAATGCATTGCAGCCCTTGGATCGGATACAGGCGGATCCATCCGCCAGCCTGCGGCGTTCTGTGGTGTTGTCGGTTTGAAACCCACTTACGGGAGGGTCTCCAGGTACGGCCTTGTGGCGTTTGCATCATCCCTTGACCAGATAGGACCCATTACTAAAAATGTGAGAGATTCCGCAATTCTTATGAATATTATCAGCGGACACGACCTGTATGATTCCACATCCGCCGATATGCCGGTACCTGATTTTACTTCCAATCTCGGACAGGAGATAAAGGGCTTAAAGATCGGCATCCCGAAAGAATACTTTATAGAAGGTCTGGATAAGGAAGTGGAAGATTCCGTAAAGGAAGCGATAAAAAAGCTTGAATCCCTCGGGGCCATACCCGTTGAAATCTCTTTGCCGCATACGGAATATGCAGTAGCCGCTTATTATATACTGGCGACCTCCGAGGCATCATCCAACCTTGCACGATATGACGGGGTGAAATACGGGTTAAGGGCTGACGGGGAAGATTTAATTGATATGTATATGAGGACAAGGGATGAGGGATTCGGCGCTGAAGTAAAACGAAGGATTATTCTCGGGACATATGCCTTATCATCAGGGTACTATAATGCTTATTATAAAAAGGCTCAGCAGGTGAGGACATTGATAAAAGAGGATTTTGAAAAGGCGCTTGAAAATGTTGATGTAATAGTTACACCCACAACCCCGACGCCTGCATTCAGGATAGGAGAAAAGACGGATGACCCTTTACAGATGTATTTAACGGATATTTTCACCCTCTCCGTGAACCTTGCCGGTGTTCCGGGGATATCCATACCCTGCGGTTTTACTGCCCGGAATCTGCCGGTTGGACTGCAGATAATCGGAAAGCACTTTGATGAGGAATCAATATTAAAAATTGCTTACGCTTACGAGCAGGCTACAGACTGGCATAAGAGAAAGCCGAACATATAAACTTATTTTCATGGGCACTGAAAATAAATTATAGTATGCCAATTTTCGATTTAAACTAAGTGTTATAAAATTTCATTACTTCTGTTAATTTTTTTAAGATGTTATAATTTTTCGCCAGTACTATTTCAATATCTTATCGCATTGTAAAGGTTTTGCGGTAAGGCTGCCTGCCTTATTTATGCAACATTCAGGTTTATCAAACAAAAAATACGAATCCAACTATATGTATTAGATTTTTAAAGGAATTGCCTGTAATTAATTTGGAATAAATGCTGCAAAATAATTGACCTAAATTGTCTTATCTTGTAAAATTACAATTCATGGAGGATATAGCTCAGTTGGTTTAGAGCGCTTGGTTGTGGCCCAAGAGGTCGCGGGTTCAAATCCCGTTATCCTCCCCATAAGCGATAGTAATTAAATTTATTATAAATTAAGGTAATGATATGTTAAACACTGATGATTTAAAATTAGCAAAAGGAGTAAAAGATTGGTATGGAAAACAAGCCATACTCAGAAACTATGTAAGAGATACGTTGAGAAGTATCTTTGAACGGTATGGTTATAATCCATTAGAAACACCTATAATTGAACGAGAGGAAGTTCTAAGCTTTAAAGGTGGTGGCGAAATACAGAAAGAAGTATTTCGTTTAAAAGATCAGGGAAGAAGGAATTTAGCACTACGTTTTGATCAGACTGTGCCGCTGGCAAGGTTCTATGCAAATCATCCTGAATTAAAGATACCTTACAAACGTTATGTGATTGGTGAAGTCTTTAGAGATGGCCCAACTCAGCCTGATCAGGGGCGATACCGAATTTTTACTCAATGCGATGTCGATATTATCGGTGTAGAAAATATGGCAGCAGAGGCTGAACTGCTCACCCTGGCTTCCGATGCTTTCAAAGAATTAGGGCTTGGTGATGTAACTGTAAAAATCAATAACAGAAAATTGCTTGACGGTATTATGGATATTGCCGAAATCCCGGACCCTGTAAAAATACAGGCTATTCTCATTCTCGACAAGCTTGAAAAAATTGGTATAGAGGCAGTAAAGAAAGAATTATCTGAGATTGAAGGCAGACCTTTATCGAGCCCTGCTGTGGATACATTGATAAAGAATACTGTAATTCAGGGGAATAATCACGAGAAAATAGATTATCTAAATGGAATTATGGCCTCAAATACTGGTAAAGAAGGATTACAGGAAATACGTCAATTACTATCTTACTGTAATGAGATGGATTTTGATTTTGTGGAATTCGATCCCTCACTTGCGCGAGGTTTAGATTATTATACAGGAACAACCCTTGAGGTCTTTCTGAAGAAAAAAGATATCGTTAATTCTGCTATTATTGCCGGGGGTCGTTTCGATAATATGATAGGCGATTTTAAAGGCACCGAAGTTCCAATTCCGGCTGTTGGGTTTTCTTTTGGTCTGGAGAGAACCTGTATGGCCATAGAATCGATCATGTCTGACTTAAAAGAGACTACAGTAAAACTATTTATCATTCCCTTAGGCACTTTAGCTGAGAGCTTAAAAATTGCACATATCATCAGACAGCAAAAGATAAACGTTGATATTGACTTAGCAGACAGAAGTCTTAAAGCAGCAATGCGTTATGCAAATTCACTCGATATCCCTTTTGTGGGAATTATCGGGGAGAATGAAATCAAAAAAGAAGTTATTACCATAAAAAGACTAAGTGATGGTTTACAAAATGAAGTTCCAATCATAGATGTTAAATCATATTTGGAACGTAACGGAAATTCTAAAGTAGGTTTGGAATAATAAAGAAGATATGAAAAATCATAAAAACGAAATAGAGTCAACAAAGAATGATTTCCTACCACAGGATATAATAAAATTCAGAAAGATAGAAAAGACTTTTCTGGAGAGATGCCGTCAATTTGGATATCAAGAGATAAAAACATCTACTATTGAACCTCTCCACATTTTTACGGCGACAGGTGCACTGGCTCCTGAACTATTGAAAAAGGTTTACTCTTTCCTGGACTGGGGAGGCTGGAGCCGTGAGAGGGTTGCTTTAAGGGCTGACAGCACTATTTCAGCTGCAAGATATTATCTGGACAACTTAAAGGGAAATAGCCATGTAAAGGTATGTTATATAGAAAATCAATTTCGTCGTGGTGATATAGGTCAGGAGGTTTCGGAAAGATGGCAGCTTGGAATGGAAAACATTGGAGATGATTCTTCTTTTTCTGATGTTGAAATAATATTTATTGCCCTTGATACTCTCAAAGCCGCTGGATTTGATACAACATATCTACACCTTTCCTTTCCTTTGATTATAATTGAATGTGTAAATATTATATTTAAGGAAGAAGATAGAAAAAAGGTTCTTGGGTTGATTAAAGATAAAAGATATGACGATATAAAATCACTTGGTGAAAAAGACCGCAATCTGGATATACTGTTTAGACTCCTTCAGTTTAAAGGAACGAATGCCTCCTATCTCAATAATCTTAAAAGTGATTTTGATAAATCTGAAAATATCCAGCAGTACCTAAATCGTTTTAGAGAAATATGTATTTTATTGGATAGGCTAAATTGTTCATATGAGATCAACTTTTCTCTATCAGAGAATTTTGATTATTACACGGGTATTCAATTTGAGGTTTTATCCGTACCCCAAAAGAGGTCTGATAGAGATGTCCTTTGTGCTGGTGGACGCTATGACAATTTAATCAGTACTCTTGGGGGTCTTAATAAAGAGATACCATCTGTGGGTTTTGCACTGAATGTAAAAAATATGATTGATCTCATGCACACCTCTCAAGATAATTTACAGAATATTGGTATCACGATTAAAAACATAAATGATCAAAATATAAAGACAGGCCAATATTTATGTAACAAACTCAATCGACTCGGGTTTATTTCTCGTCTTTCTTTTATGGAAATAGAAAAAGACAAATATGGAGACTATGGTCTCATCATAGAGGTTGATCATGAAAAATTCAAGGATGGTTATAATGTTATCCACAGTCAAAAGATTGGCAAACCACTTTTGAAAAATATTTTTGGTGAGTCCTCTTATAATGAATGAAATAGCCCTGTGCCTGCCCAAGGGAGAAAATCTAAAACGTATTGCTTCGATCTTAAAGGATATAACCTTTCCTATTGATGGTTACACCGCTGGTAACCGAACCTATCGTCCAGATATAAATTCTATAAAAAATGCAAGGGCAAAGATATTTGCTGAAAAGGACGTAGTGATTCAGATAGCTGTTGGAAATTATTCAATAGGTATCTGTGGATTGGATTGGATAGAAGAATACCGCTCAAAATTTCCTGAATCAGAAGTTCAAGTCCTGAGAAGATTAGGTAAAGGAGTGAAAAAGATTTATGCCTGTTGCCACAAAAGTCTTAAAGGCATGTCGATTCATGATTTTAATGAAAAAGATGAATCTATAGGGATTGTCAGCGAATATCCCAACATTGCAGAGGATTTTGCTATCAGGAGAGGGCTGAAAAGATTTAAGGTCTTTCCTGCATGGGGCAGTGTAGAAGTCTATCCACCTGAACATGCGGAGATTGCCATTTTATCAGTTAAAAATGAGATGTATCTGAAATCATATGAATTGAGACCATTAGAATTAATCATGGAGTCAGAACTGTGTATTATTATTAATCAAAAAGAGTATGAAACAAAAGACCTCTCTCCAATATTAAATTATTTTTGTAAAATCGAGGGGAAACATTAATGATAAATTTTGCTATTCCGGATGGACACCAGATGAAGCATGTGCAGAATTTTTTCAGCAAAATCGGTCTTTTTTTTGACGGGTATCAATCTGACTCGTTAAACAAGCGGCCTTATCTAAAAATTAAATCCAAAGAAACAAAGAAAATTTTTAATAATCCGGAATCTATTGCCGCAAAGGTGATTAGACCACAGGACATGCCCATGCATGTGGCAGCAAATAATTTCGACATAGCAATTACCGGCACAGACTGGCTGAAGGAACATAAGAAACGGTTTCCTGACAGCCCTGTTGAAGAATTAGTTGATATGGGTTTTGGTAAGGTAAAGATTGTTGCCGCTATTCATGAATCTTTGCCTATATACAACATAGGTGAATTAAGAGATTTTTTAAATTCCTTTGAACCAAATCACTATTTCAGGATTGCCTCAGAATATACATATATTGCTGATGATTATGCCAGAGAACATAAATTATATAAATACAGTATTATCATGACTTACGGCGCCACTGAATCTTTGATACCTGAGGACGCAGAGATGATCATAGAGAATACCGAAACCGGCAGTACCCTGCATAAAAATCGCTTAAGAATCATCGATACTTTATTCGAGTCAGAAGGATGTCTTATTGTTAACAAAGACAGCCTTGCCGCGAAAGATAAAGGAAAGATTATTAAATCAATAAAAACACTTTTTGAAACCAATTTGTCGTAGATTATGATGGATAATGAAATGAAATATCAGGATAATATAATACTTACAGAAAATAATTACATTCAATATGAGACTGATTTGAGCAATCTTTACAACAAAGTCTTTGAAGAACCGCCTTATAATGAGAAACTCAGCAGTGAAGAATTAAAGAAAAAATTCCAGAAATGGTTTACACGTAAAGATAACATGGTCATCCTTAAATTGGAGAACGAAACCCCAATCAGTTTTTGTGTGGGATACCGCGCCTGTTGTGTGGAGGAAGAAAAAGAAGAAGATGGAAGCCCAAAAGATGGATGGGAAACATGGAAAACAATTAAAAAGAAATTGAATTTAAGAGAAATATATTTCATTGATGAGCTTGGAACCTTACTTGAGCACCAAGGACAAGGATATGCAACGAAATTAATGGAACATTTGATTTACTCTAATACGGATCAGTACTCAAAATTTCTACTAAAAACACGTAAGAATAGTAAAGCAGTGGAATTATACGAAGACAAATTTCACTTTAATCGATTGAACAGCCGTCTACAACCCAGGAATTACATCTTCTTTTATCTGGATAAAACTATTAAGAAAGTAAGATACATGATGCTCCTTCCTGCTAAAGTAAATGTTTGTGGGGAAGAATTGGTTAATGTAAATCATTACAACAAGGAGATTCTTTTACAAAAGGCAGATATCGGACTTTTCCCTTACGAAAATGGTGGTGAGTATGGAAAAGTCCGTGAAGAAGTAGCAAAGAAACTAAGTCGTGTTAACGAAAAACTTATGAAACGTTATGAGCATTATCGTTTAAATGTGTCATATGGTTTTAGAAGCATGGATATTCAAAACAGGGCATTTCATGAGCAGAGAGAAAAGATGGCTAAAAAGAAAATGACCTTTAACACCCTCTATGATTTTGTCGAAGAAATTCACCGTTTTATTGCCGTTCCTACAGTAGCAGGGCATCCTACGGGTGGTGCAGTAGATCTTACTATAAAAGATATAGAAAGGGATGATTTTCTGGATATGGGTTCACTGATCTATGAATTTTCATCTGATAGAGTTACATGGGAGGCTAAAGGACTTACACTGGAGCAAAAAAGAAACAGGCAGATTCTGTATGATCTGATGGTTTCAGAAGGATTTGCCCCATTCTGGGGTGAGTGGTGGCACTATTCCTATGGTGACAGGGAATGGTCTGTTTATTATAATAAGCCTCATGCCATTTATGATCAAATTAAATAATGTTGATTGATTTAATTGTCTTTAAAGAAGCAGGCGGCAATCCCACCGGACTTATCACAACAAACCACCCTTTTGAAACCCATCAAGACATTGGTAGAAAAATCATTGATATCTCAAAGCAATGGGATAAGTCGCCGCCTGTTGAGCAGGTAGCCTTTCTTCTCAAAAGAGAGTATAAATTTCTGAAATTTAGAATGGCAGGCGGTGAAAGCTGTGGCAATGCCTTACTTGCAATGGGTGCTTACGCTAATAATATGGAAGATGGAGAATCGAAAGTAGAGATGATCCTTGGATCAAATCATGCAAATTTTCAATCTGAAAAAGTTGCTGCTTATACTGATCAAGGTGTTACATGGATGGACTTTAATTTAGATAAGCTGGCAATAGAAAATATTTCAAATGCAACCATTATACACCTTGACGGTATCTCTCATGCAGTCGTCCCAGCTTCCTATAATAATTCGGTAATAGAAGAAGATGAGATCAAGAAAATATTGGAAAGCTTTGGCATTTTAAGCAAACCCGCCGCTGGAATAATGTATGTTAAAGATAAAGATAACCAAATAGATTTAAATCCTTTTGTCCATGTTAAAGCATTAAATACCTGCATTAATGAGACGGCTTGCGGTTCTGGTTCTATTGCTGCCGGCATATGGAAGGTATTAAAAGAAAATAACGATATAGATAATTTTCATATTATTCAAAAGACGGGAAAGCCGATATATGTATCTATCAAACGTTCAGGTAATGACTTCCTGGCAAAGTTTGGTACAGAAGTTTCGTTAATATTTAAAGGGTCAGTTGAGATAGATTTATAGGATTTCATCAAGACTTATAATTGGTGCCAAAGATATTTTCAGTTAAAACTCCATTCAAAAAAATCGTTTGATGTTTTCTTGCTCAATATAACTCATCGGTTTTTCTTGCCTTCGACCACTACTTATGCTAATATCAATAAACTTTTTTAGGGTTCACTAATAGGGGATTTGGCTTCATCAATTTAGAAGCGCACCCTATTAAATCCATGCCTATACCGGATATTCATGAATTTATAACTTATTAGGGATCATCTGAAGATGGATTTAAAATTTACATGGCACGAAAATAAATTTGTTAAAAAACTATATGCAGAACACGAAGAAATTTACATCAGGCTTCGAAAAAACATTGAAGCGAATATTCTAGATTTTATAGCAACCTACATAAGATATTTTACAAGCCACGGCAGAAAACACTCGGAAGGAATTATACGTCAGATAAGTTATATGATTCCCGACGACGAATTTAACAACCTGTCTTCCACAGAAATATGTGTGCTTCTTTGCAGTATATGGTTACATGATATTGGCCTACTAGTTAACAGATACCCAGATACCCGCCGTGAACTTAATGATAAAGAAATCCGTGAAGAACATCATATACTATCAAAAAAGATTATTTTAAAACATCATGGTGACTTTGGTATTTCAGATCCGCACATAGCAGACTTGATTGCAAATATAGCCTATTGTCATAGAAAGAAAGACAAAAATGGTAAAGATATCGAAATTAGAGGTGAATTAAAAAAATCCGTGTTTTTAGGAAAAGATAAAATTCGCCCCCAATTATTAGCTGCCCTTTTGCGATTAGGAGATGCGATGGATACTAACTGGAGAAGGGCCCCTGAAATGATTATGAGTACATTTAGCACCTTTCCAGATGAATCAAATCTTCACTGGATTGCTTGCAAAATGACAGAGGTAGGATATGATCATAATAACAAATACATTTACGTTAATCGTACTACCAACATAGATAATCCTAATAAATTAAATGAAAAATCATTGAATGATATCTTTTTCTGGAAATATCATGACATTCGCAAAGAATTTAAATCGGTGGAAAGAATACTAACTGAGAATCATATAGAGTTTAAAGACGTTCTTACTTTTGAAAAAAAGAAAAAACCAAAAGATATCGAGATAATTCTCCTTGAAAGTGAACTTGATTTGTGTAAGCAGGAGAAAGTCTCTTCAGCAGATGTTTATTATAGAATTGCCAGATTTTATGAAAAGAAAATTGTCCGTACTAAGAAAGAATCGAAAGAGAGAAGATTAAATAAAAAAGATCTTGCAATAGAACTGTCTAAATATTTTGGAGAATCTGAGAAATGCTTTAAAGAAGCAAGCAAATATATGCAGGATGCAAGAAAAACAGACAACATAAAGAAGTTCAATTTCGGGCGTTACTTTTATAACTTTTTAGAAAATTATTTTGAAATTAAATCTAAGGCTCAAGAAATCAATAAAAACCTGCTACTCAAAAATAAAGAAAAAACGAAGGTAAAACTGTCTAAGTGACTGTCAAATAATAACATTTACAAGTAAAGCTTGATAATATTTCAAAAGCAAGCTATGATGCATTCATGACCACCGAGAAACTCAAAGAAAAAATCGAACATGTTTTACCATTCTTAAATGAAAAACAGAAGAGAATCTTTTTAGGCGGAGAAGCAAAATCTATTGGTTATGGTGGTATTTCTAAAATTGCAAAGCTTGCAGGGGTATCCAGGCCCACAATCCATCAGGGCATAACTGATTTAGAGAGTGTTGATGAGGTAGCTATTG
>DRDE01000106.1 GCA_011040095.1 Nitrospirota bacterium | reverse complement strand
GATAAACCCAGTTTGCCGCTTTATAACAGGTGCCCTTGAAACGTTCCGTATCAACAAAGGTCTCAAGAAAATAGACAGGATGATTATATACCCTCTCCCAGTCGGTGCGTACAACCCTGGCAATCCTGCCCAATAAGTGAGATGCCAGACAGGATGATCGCACCCAGGGCAATATTAGATACCGGCTGTTGTAGGCAATAAGGTGAATATTGTTCTTGCGAACTTCAGAGGACCAGCCAATGTAATTGTCCCTGCAGGCGATATGACGCGGCGCTGAAGACCACGCAAAACAGGCAATGGGCCTGCCCTGGGAGGTTGTTTAATATATCCTGCTGATTCCAGACGAAGCAGGAATCCCCTGCATACCATATCCCGTAATGCACCATTAGGCTGAACCCAATTCCATGCCTTGCATAGCTTTTGCGATAATGCTCGACGACTTTCTCCAGGATTCCCGGAAATTAATCTCTTGATAAATTCAACGTCCTGCCTGCTTGCTGCCCTGCCTTGATATTTGACTTCCACCTTCATGTGCTAAAGATAGCATAACGGATGTCTGGAATGTAAGCTGATATTTAAAAAAAGATTTTTACCTCAACTTCTTGAGAAGTTACAAAAAAATCGCTCAATTTAGGTAATATTTATTTTTTAATTGCAGGCTCGATTTAAAAAATGCGGTCAAAAAAAGGCCCGGAAAAACCCCGGGCTTTTTTGCTTATAGCATTTAGACAAATGCACTTTATTTTTCTTCCGGCTTTTCTTCTCCTGCTGCCGACGCCTTCTGGAGAAGCTCCCAGTCTTTATCTATTTCCTCCTGGGCATGTTTCAACATCCATTCATGGCCGGGCGCAAACATGTGTTTAAACCTTCCCTGGGGTTTCAGGAATTCCGTGAGCGGTTTTTTCTCCCTTGGTTTTACAGTAATCTTTGTGACACCGTTTTCGATTTCATAAAGCGGCCAGTAACAGGTATCCACAGCGAGTTTGGACAGGGTTATTGCATCATCAGTCCTTGAACGCCACCCGCGGTTGCACGGTGCAATGATGTTCATAAATTTCGGGCCCTTTATCTCAACGGCCTTTCTCACCTTTTTCATCAGGTCCATCCAGTGCCCCGGAGATGCCTGCGCTGCGTAGGGGATATTGTGCGCAGCCATTATCTTTGTCAGGTCCTTTCTTTTCTGCGGTTTGCCGGGGATAACATCCCCTGCCGGACATGTTGTGGTATTGGCCCCGAAAGGCGTGGCGCTTGAGCGCTGGATGCCCGTATTCATATAAGCGCCGTTGTCGTAACAGATATACATCATGTCATGACCGCGCTCCATTGCGCCTGAAAGGCTTTGAAAGCCAATGTCATATGTGCCGCCGTCACCGCCGAATGCAATAAACTTGACCTGTTTCTCATCAATCTTCCCCTGTTTTACGAGGGACCTGTACATTGCTTCAACACCGGATATTGTTGCTGCGGCGTTCTCAAAGGCGCTGTGGATCCAGGGGATCTTCCATGCCGTATATTCGGATATGCAGGTGGAGACCTCAAGGCATCCTGTGGCATTGGCTGCAATAACCGGGTAGTCGATAGCCATGAGCACCTGCTTGACAACGATGGGAGCTCCGCAGCCGGCACACATCCTGTGACCGTATGTAAAACGGTCTTCCTGTTTAGAAAGTTCTTTTAATCTAAGCGGTATTGTTGTCATATTAATTCCTCCGGAATTAGTTCTCAGTTGACTGTTAACCGTGAACTGTCAACCGACAACCGGTTTATTCTCTTACACCTATGTATTCTTTTATGATATTGACTTTTCCCGTATTTGCAATCTCCACTAATTCATCAAGCACTTTCTCTGCCTGGTTGGGCATATAGTCCCTTCCACCGAGACCATATATTTTGTTTATCATGGGAGGCTTTTTATTCATCGACATCACGGCACCGCAGATTTCCGAAAATAACGGGCCGTAGCCGCCAAAGGAATCAGCCCGGTCTAAAACAGCTATGGCCTTTAAATGCTTAAGCGCATCAGCCACCTCTTCAAACGGGAACGGCCTGAACATCCTCGGCTTTAAAAGCCCTGCCTTGATGCCTTTGTCCCTGTACTCGTCTATTATATCCTTTGTAGTGCCTGCGGCAGAACTCAATATCACTATGGCAATCTCCGCATCCTCAAGCCTGTATGTCTCAAACAGGCCGTATTTCCTGCCGGTCATCTTTTCAAAATCAGCGGCGACTTCAAGCACGACATTCTTCACCTTTGTCATCACCTCATGCTGCGCCCTTTTATATTCATGATAAAGATCAGTCAGTATCAGCGGCCCGTAACTCTTGGGATTGTCAAGATCAAGAAGCGGATTTACCTGTTTGTATTTCCCTACAAAATTTTTTACATCCGCATCCTCAAGATATTCCACTCTCTCAATGGAATGACTGACAATAAACCCGTCCATACAGACCATGGCAGGCAGTCTTATGTCCAAGTGCTCGGCAATTCTGAATGCCTGTATTGCATTGTCATATGCCTCCTGGGCAGTCTCGGAATAGAGCTGTATCCAGCCTGAATCCCTTGCACCCATGCTGTCGGAATGGTCACCGTGGATATTAAGCGGTGCGGACAATGCCCTGTTTACTACGGGCATGACTATCGGCAGCCTGTCGCCTGCTGCGATAAATAACATCTCCCACATCAGCGCCAGCCCCTGGGATGAGGTTGCAGTTGCAACCCTGCCGCCTGCTGCCGCAGCGCCTATGCAAGCGCTCATGGCGCTGTGCTCGCTTTCGACAAGGACCATCTCCGTATCGACTTTCCCATCGGAGATAAAACCTGAAAATCTCTGCATAAGGTCTGTAGCAGGGGTAATCGGATATGCAGCGCATACATCGGGATTTATCTGTCTCAGGGCCTCGGCAACCGCTTCATTTCCTGTTACGGCAAATATCTTACCCATTAATTGCCCTCCTCTTCCATAACTATAGCCTTATTGCCCTTTTTCCCGGGACACTCGAGGGCGCATATACCACAGCCCTTGCAGTAATCAAAATTAAAAGCTCCCCTCTTGCCGTCCTTGACGGTTACAGACATGTCAGGGCAGTAAATCCAGCAAAAGAGGCACTGTATGCAGTTTTCTTCTATCCATTTCGGTCTCATGGACCTCCATGAGCCTGTCTTGAATTTCGCAGCGCTCCCTGCCTCCAGGATAACAGAGCCTGCGGGAAGTCTTTTCCATAATGGTTCTTTCATCCTTCTTTTACCTCCTCATACCCGCGCTTTGTTGCTTCGAGGTTGCCGTCGATAATCTTCTGGGCAAATTTCTTTCCAAAACTCTTTTTTACATTCTCCAACAGTGTATCCATGTCTATAATTCCGGTTGCCTTGGAAATAGCGCCCAGCATGGATGCATTGGGAAGCGGTCTTCCTATGCAGTCCATAGCTATTTTTGAGGCGTCAATCGTAAACACCTTCTGTCCCGGTTTTGCATTAAGTTTTTCCCTTATCTTTTCGGGGTCCTTTGATGTGTTGACAAGAAATATAGTGTCATCCTGCGCGCCGTCGGTGACATTAACTCCATCTATAAGTGTAGCATCGGCAATGCTTATGACATGCGGATGAAGAACAGGGCAGTACATTCTTATTACATGATCGCTTATCCTGTTATACGCCCTGAGCGGAGCGCCCGCCCTTTCAGGCCCGTATTCCGGGAATGCCTGCACATACCTCCCGCCGCTCAGGCAGGCATCGGCAAGCACCTTTGCGGCAGTAACCGTTCCCTGGCCGCCGCGGCCATGCCATCGAATCTCAAACGTTTTTGCCATTTTATTATCCCTCCCAAAATGCTTTATATAAATAATTTATGGTAACGGAGGTTTAATATAGCTTAAAATTATAGTAATTTTCAAGGCATATCACCGAAAACTGCAACCGTAAACCGTGAACCGTAAACCGTGAACCGTAAACCGTGAACCCGACAACCTGAAAGGTTTTAATTCATAAACAAATATATCCATACTTGCAAACAGGCGTTGGTATAAATTGCTGCCAGCATATCATCCAGCATGACACCCGCGCCTCCGGGCACAACCTTTTCAATCCTGCGTATCGGGGGTGGTTTAAAAATATCAAAAATCCTGAATAATATAAATGCCGCCAGGAGATAGCCGATGCTTTTGGGGATAAACAGGACAGAGATCAAATAGCCGCAAAACTCGTCTATAACTATATGGCCGCTGTCTTTGCCGAGGATTTTTTCAGCGTGATTTGAAGCCGTTATCCCGAGTATGAACAGCGGCACCAGGATTACAAAAAGGATTGTATCACCCGGTTTAAAAAGAATTATCAGTAAAAAGCTTAAGAGTGTCCCGAACGTCCCGGGGGCATAGGGCAAAAAACCTGTGACGCCAAGGGTTGCTATCAGGGATTGAATACGGTTAATCAATATTCTCTAACTCTCCTGGATCACCTTGTATGAATGCGTTATTTTTGCAGCCTTGCCGATAGTTGCGCCAACCAGACAGTATTTCTCCAGAGAGAGTTCAACTGCGCGCTCTACAGCCTCTTCAGAAATGTTTTTCCCTTTAACAACATACTCAATGTGAATGTCTGTAAATGATTTCGGATAGTTTTCCGGGGTCTCACCTCTTACGTTCATTTCAAAACCGGTAACGTCCTGTTTTTTCTTCCTGAGAATTGAGATCACATCCATTCCGGTACACCCGCCGAAAGCCATAAGAAGAAGCTCTGACGGCCTGGAACCCGTATTTTTACCGCCAACAGACAGTGGGGCATCCATTACCACGTCATGACCCGAATCAGCAACGCCTATGAACTGCATATCCTCAGTAAACCTGATATTGCTTTTCATCATAATAATAAACCTCCCTCTTTATCCGTAACTGTTTTTAGCCGCAATATATGTATTATCTTAAACCCGTGTTTGACTGCCGGATAATTATAACTGTAAGTAATTGTCCTTTTTTTGTCAATGAAACCGGAACAAGCCGGGGAAAGGGGTGTTAAAACATTCATTTTCTATTTTCCAGCAACATCCGGCGCCGCCCATTTTTCTTCGATAGGGGAGTTTTATTAAATAAATTGACACAGTAATAAATTAGTATCTATACTTATATTCGCCATAATTATATTGAGGGGATTGCAAATCCTGTGTTTTGAGGACGCAATTGGGTGAAGACATTAAACATCATGGTTCCGACCTTTTCATCGTTGATAACAGCGATAATGACTGGAAAGTCAAAAATTATCTCCACGACTGGACAGAGATTGCTGATAAATTCGACATAGCTACCGGTTATTTTGAAATCGGCGCGCTTTTAGCTCTTGACGGACAATGGCAAAAGCTGGATAAGCTGCGTATCCTGATGGGCGATGAGGTATCCGGACGGACAAGAAATGCACTCGTGGAAGGGATAAAGCAAGCCAAAGAAATACTCGACAACAGTATTGAAAAAGAGAAAGAAAATAATGATTTCCTCACAGGCGTTCCTGCCATTGCAGATGCTATAAAAAATAAAAAGATCGAATGTCGCATCTATACTAAAGATAAGTTCCATGCAAAGGCTTACATTACACATGGGAAGGTCGCAGTAGTAGGATCAACTGCTCTTGTAGGCTCCAGTAATTTTACTTACCCCGGCTTAACCGATAATGTAGAACTGAATGTTCAACTCAGACGTGAAGTTGAACTATTACAGAAATGGTATGAACGGCATTGGAATGAAGCTGAAGAAATATCTGAAGACATTTTAAAGGTCATAGAGCGTCATACCAGGGAATACACTCCTTTTGAGGTTTACGCCAGGGCATTACAGGAGTTTTTCAGAAATTATGAAATGAGTCCTTCTGACTGGGAAGAGACTCAATCCAAAATGTATCCTGTATTAGACCAGTATCAAAAAGAGGGTTACCGGATGATGATGAAGATCGCCGGACGGCATGGCGGCGCCTTTATCTGTGATGGTGTCGGATTGGGAAAAACCTTTGTGGGCTTGACAATAATCGAAAGGCTCATTATGCATGATCGAAAAAGGGTTGCATTATTTGTTCCTAAAGCAACAAGAAAGGATGTCTGGGAAAGAGATATAAAACGCTACTTG
>DRDE01000105.1 GCA_011040095.1 Nitrospirota bacterium | reverse complement strand
TTATTACGGAATTTATAAAAAACAATCTTGATAATTCCTGGTTTTTTCTGATTAACTCCTTCTCGACCATTTTTCTTTCCGATATGTCCCTGGAGATACCGCTTATAGCCGTGACGTTTCCTGAAGAGTCAAGTATTGGAGAGAGGGTCAGGCTTACTTCAATAAGTCTGCCGTTTTTTGTCTGTCTTATTGTTTCCAGGTTTCTTAGTGTCTCTTTTTGTTGTATTTTGTGTATGAAATTCTTTTCTTCTTCAATAAGAAAAGGTGGCACCATGGGGAGAAACCTGCCTATTACCTCATTTTCAGTATAACCGTAAATATTTTCAGCGCCCTTGTTCCATGAAGTGATAATGCCTTCGGTATCCGATGTAATGATGGCGTCGGCGGAATCTTCTATGAGACTTTTCAGGTAATCCTTGGTTTGTGTAACCTCTTTTTCTTTTTCTATCTCGGCCCTGTACAGTCTTGCATTCTCAATTGCAATGGCCGAGACAGAGGCAAAGGTCATTAAAGAGTTCAGGTCTTCCTGCGTGAAAATTGCAAGCCCCCATTCGTCTTTTTTATCATAGAGTCCCAGTGTGCCGATAATACGCTCGCCGATTGTAAGCGGAACACAAATTACGGATGTCGCCTCAATCCCCGGCATACGCAAATTATCCGGCAGCCGAGATGTGTCATCTATCAGCAGCGCTTCACCCGTCAGCGCCACATATCCCGCTATTCCTTCTCCGAGCTGGAAATCCGTTTCCTGTCTGATCTTGTCCGGCAATCCGTATGCGGCCTGTATCTGGAGATTTTCTCCCTCAATGAGCCTGAGAATGCATCCCGTGACATTAAAAACTTTTGACACCTCTTTGCATATGTGGGGGAGCAGGTCATCAATGTTCAGGATAGAGGTGATAGCCTTGCCGATTTCATGTATAACCTTCAACTCGTCAAGCTGGGTTTTGACATTCTTGTAAAGCTCTGCATTCCGGATCGCGGCGCTGATATTATGGGAGATGATTGTAAGAAGGTTTATCTCCTCCCGGCTGTAAATATAAGTCTCTCTCGTCCGGAACATAAGAATGCCTATCGGTTCATTGTCTCTTACGACCGGGACTGCAAGCAGGGAAAGCAGGTCATCGGCCTCGGGTTTGAGAATCGCTTTGATGTGAGGGGCCTTTCTGATATCTTCCAGCGCTATTGGTTTGAGGTCTTTAAACATATTTTTAATGGTTCCATCGTCATCTTTAAGGCAAAACACCGTAATGAACTCTTTGCCTATGCCTTTTGCAGCCTCAATACAGATTACATTCCTTTCCGGTTTAATCAGGCAGATGGAGCAGATATCTTTATTAAGTGTGTTTGCCAGAACATGGGTGATTGTATCGAGGATTTCTCTCAGCTCAAGCGTTGAACTCGCAATCTGTGCAATCCTGATCAGGATTTCCGTTTCCAGAGATTTATCCATTTGCCGCTTTCTTTCAGTCAATTCAGCCATATTCCAAATCAAACCTTGAATTTTTAATTATTCAATTGCAAATCAAAATACTTCAGTATCTGAATATTTATTTCCCTTTTATATGTCATTCCGGCTTGTCCGGAATCTATAACCCTTTGATTTTCCCGGATTCCCGACAGGCGGGAATGACAACTGCGTGGTCATGACGTTTTCTTTAGAATCAACATGTTAAAAGAGAACTCGGTACTCTTAAGCTCAACTCCTTAATTTAAAAAAAATAAAGATTCCGGACAAGCCGGAATGACGGACTTATCAGGTGTTTTCAACTTTTTCATGAAAGAACCATTTATTTTAATTCTATATCTCGGCTTCCCTCAAAAATTTTGCAGCCTCCTCGGGAGGTGTCGGGTTGATATAAAAACCTGAACCCCATTCAAAACCTGCAATCTTTGTGAGTTTCGGTATTATTTCCATGTGCCAGTGATAATATTCATTTTCCTCGTTTTTAAAAGGCGATGTATGGATCATCATGTTGTATGGAGGCAGGTCAAGGATTTTATCTATCTGCTTCAATGTTTGCTGGAGGATTTGAGCTAAAAGGCTGAAATTGCCGTCAGGCAGATAACTGGATTCATGTCTTTTCGGCAATATCATTGTTTCAAACGGTGAGCGCGGTGCAAACGGGGCAAGGGCGATAAAGTCATCATTTTCCGAAATGACCCTTTTTTTGTCTGCTGTCTCCTGGTGTATTATGTCGCAAAAAATACATCTCTCTTTATATTCATAATACTGTTTTGCCTGAAAGAGCTCTTCCTCAACCAGGTGGGGAACAATAGGCAGGGCTATAAGCTGGGAGTGGGTATGTTCAAGAGACGAACCGGCCTCATCGCCTTCATTTTTGAAGACAAGAACATACCTGAAGCGGCTGTCTTTTTTGAGGTCCGTGATTCTATGGTGAAATGCCCATAAAACGTCTTCCACGGATTTCAAGGACATTGTTGAAAGTGTGAGATTGTGATCCGGGCATTCTATTATTACTTCATGAGCGCCGACCCCGTTCATTTTGTCAAATATACCATCGCCTGATCTGTTTAGCTGCCCTTCGACGTTCAGGGCCGGGAATTTATTGGATACAACTCTCAATGTCCAGCCAGGGGTATTCGGTTCCCCCTTATCAGACCTGAAGGCTAATATCTCGGG
>DRDE01000104.1 GCA_011040095.1 Nitrospirota bacterium | reverse complement strand
TCAAAAACATGGAGCATAAAAATATTGCTATGGAAGTTTTGAAAAAACTGCTGAATGATGAAATAAAAACCAGGACCAAAAAGAACCTGATACAGAGCAAATCCCTCATGGAAATGCTGGAAAAGTCCATCAAGAAATATCACAACAAGATTATAACGGCAGCGGAGGTCATTGAAGAACTCATTCAATTGAGTAAAGAGATACAGGAGATGGATAAAGAACCTAAGGAAATGGGGCTATCTGATTTTGAATATGCTTTTTATACAGCCATTGCCAATAACGACAGCGCACGGGAAGTAATGGAAAAAGACAAACTGAGGGAATTGGCAATTGTGTTGTTTGAAAAGGTAAAGGCCAATGCTTCCATCGACTGGACAATAAAGGAAAGCGTAAAGGCAAAATTAAAGGTCATTGTAAAAAGAACATTACGGCAGTATGGTTATCCACCGGATATGCAGAAATTGGCAACTGAAACAGTTTTAAAACAAGCTGAATTACTTGCGGAAGAGCTTGCGCATCGACAATAGCGCCCAAGGTCAAATTCTGAAATTAACTGAAGATGGTTATAGCCTTGACGATAAACGAACTCTGCAGCCGGATAAGAATGATATACCCGACCTTCTTGACAAATGGAATGAGAAACCGCAAAGCGATAATTGCTGGCATGCAACAAGGGAAGAAATAATAGAAAATGATTTAAATCTTACAGCAGGGCGTTATAAGCGGCATGTGCATGAGGAAGTGGAATATGCGAAGCCAAAGGATATTATTGAGGAGGTTGTGGAGATTGAGGGTAAGATAAGCGCAGGATTGAAGGGTTTGACAGGAAAGATTAAATAAAAGCCATCAATATGGTAAAATTTGTGTATAAACATGGGGGAAAGGATAACTGCAATGCTAAAACATAAAGAGATTATAAATGTTAAAGAATATGTAACCGACACTAAAGGGAATAAAGTTGCGGCAATCCTTAGCATAGATGAACTAAACAAGGTGGAGAAACTTCTTGAAGATCTCTCTGACCTGAAAGCAATTGAAAATAGAATAGCTGAAGCTGAAGAGGACTACGAGGCATACAGCCGCAAGAGAAAAACCAGCCTGCATGTATAGGCTCGTTATTAAAAAATCTGCAAGAAAAGAACTGGACAGCCTGCCAAAACAAGTATTCCTGGAAACCGATAAGGCAATTTTATCCCTCAAAGAAAACCCTGCTCCCCATCCGCAATCAATAAGACTTAAAGGCAAAGATAAACGCAGGCTCCGTGCAGGAGATTACAGGGTTGTTTATACTGTTGATGAAGGGCAGAAGGTTGTCACCATTTACAAGGTGCGGCATCGCAAGGATGTTTACAGACAGGGATGAGTAAGATGCAGAAGACTTTGCCGAAAGAGTGGAAGATGGTGAAGTTGAGAGAAGCTTGTGAAGTATTTATTGATGGTGATTGGGTTGAATCGAAAGACCAGTCAGTATCAGGCATTCGATTGATACAAACAGGTAATATTGGAAGTGGAGCATTTATTTAAAAAAATAATAGAAAATATATTTCACAAGAAACCTTTAAGAAACTTAATTGTACTGAGGTTTTCCCAGGAGATATTTTAATTTCAAGACTTCCTGATCCTGTTGGCAGAGCCTGCATTGTGCCGAATTTTGAGTATAGGTGTATTACTGCCGTTGATTGTACAATAGCCAAAACCAGAAAAGATATTCTTGATAATAGGTACTTAAACTTTACACTTAATTCCGTCCAAACTCTTAAAGAAGTCAACAAATATTTAACGGGCACAACAAGAAAACGGATTAGCAGGACAACTTTCTTGACAATTACCGCAGAACAGGGCAACAAAGTTGTCTTTTACTTTGATGCCACTGATGAACTTTATCAGGCAATAAATGATTACAACTCCGGCACAACCATTGAGGCTGTCCGCTTCGCATTGGCTATTAAGAATTTAAAGAGTCAAATACAATCAGCAAGGAACAACAAAGAAAATAATTCTAAAAATCTTTTTACTATAAAAACTCTTCGTTTTCTCCTTCCAAGGAGACATAGAAAAGAATTTGCTGATGATATTCAAGAAATATACTATAAACTTGTAAATGAAGGGCATCCAAGATTTTGGATGTATACTGTTTTATTACTTAATATCGCTAATGTCTTTTGGACAGTATTACGCTTTAAATATGATAACTATTTTGAGGAACAATCTTTTACTGGGCAAAATATTAGAAATCCGTCAGAAACTCCCGCCCAGAACGAAAAAAAGGACTCACGGAAAACCGCAAGTCCCTGATTTTAATTGGTAGCGGGGGGCGGATTTGAACCACCGACCTTCGGGTTATGAGCCCGACGAGCTACCAGACTGCTCCACCCCGCGATGTATTTAAGATACTGTAGAATCACTTGAAAAGTCAACACAGCAGCGAACTTTTTATCATAACATATGCTATGATTCATTTCATATTCAGTTTAATGACCTCTGCAATTTCTTCGGCTATTGCAGTTATATCATCCATATTATCTCCTTCAACCATTACCCTTATTTTCGGCTCTGTCCCTGAAGGCCTGACAAGGATTCTGCCGTTTTTAAGTTTTTTTTCGGCCTTTTTTACGGCAGCGGCAATTTCAGGAAAATCTTCCGTGTTTCCGTGTTTCCGGACAGGCACATTTACAAGCACCTGCGGATAGATGGGAATATAAGATGCGAGTTCGGAAAGGCTCTTTTGTCGCCTGCTCATTGCGGACAGGACCTGAAGCGCTGTTACAGGCCCATCCCCGGTTGTATTGTAATCTAAAAAAATTATATGCCCCGACTGCTCGCCTCCCAGATTACATCCCCTGCTGATCATTTCCTCAACAACATACCTGTCGCCTACTTTTGTCCTTATAACTTTTATTCCCGATTTCTTTAAAAAGAGCTCAAACCCTATATTGCTCATGACAGTAGCGACAACCGTGTCTCCCTTCAGCTTCCCGTCTTTTTTCATATCTAAGGCGCAGAGCGCCATTATCTTGTCGCCGTCTACTATTTCACCTCTTTCATCGCAGAGGATTGTCCTGTCGGCATCACCGTCATGGGCAATTCCTATATCCGCTTTATGTTCCAGAACCGCCCTCTGCATGGATTCGGGATGAGCGGTCCCGCAGTCTGCATTAATATTTATTCCATCAGGCTCATGGTTGATCGGTATAACATCAGCGCCTAATTCACCGAGCACGGACGGTGTGATCTTGTAGGCTGAGCCATTGCTGCAATCAACAACGATTTTTATGCCTTCAAGGGTTCTGCCTTTGGGAAATGTCGACTTTACATATTCGATATACCTGCCTGCTGCATCGTCCACCCTGTATGCCTTGCCTATCCCGGCCCCCTCGGGCCTGATTTTTTCAAGCCTCGCAGAAAATATCGCTTTTTCTATTTCATTTTCCGTGCTGTCCGGGAGTTTAAAACCGTCTGAAGAAAAAAACTTGATCCCATTGTCGTCATAAGGGTTATGTGAGGCGGATATGACAACCCCGGCGTCAACCCTCAGACTCCGTGTAACAAAGGCAATGCCTGGGGTCGGCATGGGCCCCACAAGCACGACATTCATGCCCATGGAGCATATGCCCGAAGTAAGCGCGCTCTCCAGCATATAACCTGAAAGCCTTGTATCTTTGCCTATAAGAATTGAATTGCGGCCGTGTTTTTTCCCGAGCACATAAGCCGCGGCCCTTCCAACCTCAAAGGCTATCTCGCCTGTCATCGGAAAGTGGTTTGCTTTCCCCCTGATTCCATCTGTTCCAAACAGTTTCATTCTCTTTCTTCCGGCAGTCATTACTGGGTCTCCTTATTGATTTTTTCAACAGATATATTTACTTCAACCTTATCGATGTTCTTCTTTATATGGGAATCGGACAGGTTGAGATTGGCCTTGTATATTAAACTTCTGTTTATGCCGTTTATATCCAACGGCTCGGTCTTAATGGTCTTAATCTTTGCAATTGTACTCTCCGGCCCTTCCAGTATCACTGATTCGGGGTCAACTTTTATTTCAACTATTACAAAGCCTTTTTCCGGTGAACCTACAACATGCGGCCTGACGGAAATGGCTTTCTTTAACTGGGGCTCGATCTTCAGGCTGATTGTTTCAGGATTGATACTGGTTATCAGGAATGATTTGGGCAGCTTGATGTTATCTCTCGACAGCGTATAGAAAGACCGTCCCGCCCCGGCTTCACTAATGTCAAGAACCGCTCTTATTTCATCCGGCTTTAAATACTTGAGCAGCCTCTCCTGCCCTTCTATGCAAACCTTTATCTTCTCCGGATAATCCACAACCTCAAGTTTTGGAGGGATGTTTATAAACGTGATGGGAATGTCCATAGTAACTTCAGAGCGGCCGCTTAACATAACAAGAAACCACAATCCTGTTGCCAGGAAGAGTGAGGCAAGTTTCAACCACACATTTGTCGTAAAAAAGTTCTTCATTTCTTCTTTTCCTTGGAAATCATAAAATTTCCGGTAAGGAAGTCTCTCAGGGAGCTTATATCGACATTTTTCTCAATTTTGTTGCCTGTTGCAGTAGTAATGCTGCCTGTCTCTTCGGATATTATTATAACAACGGCATCAGTCTCTTCGGTCAGACCTATTCCGGCCCTGTGCCTGGTGCCGAATGCCTTTGATATGCCGGCGCTCAGGGTCAGGGGCAAAAAACAACCCGCTGCAATGACCCGGTTGCCCCTGATAATTATAGCTCCGTCATGAATCGGAGATGTGGGATGAAAGATGCTTAGCAGCAATTCCCTGGTTACCCTGGCGTCAAGCTGGGTGCCCATTTCGATGAAATCCTTAAGGCTGGTCTCTTTTTCTATTACGATCAGGGCGCCGATTTTTCTGTTGGCAAGCGCAATCGAAGCCTTGACTATTTCTTCAAGAGACCTGAGCTCTTCTGCAGAGGCAAAGGAGGGCAGAAAACGCGTCTCTCCCATCTGGGCCAGTGTTTTCCTGATTTCAGGCTGGAACAATATTATAAGCGCCAGTACAATCTGCGCCCATAAACTTTGAATAATCCAGTCTATTGTATAAAGCCCCAGGTATTTTGAAAAAAAAAGCGCTACAAACAGGACGCCGAGACCGATCAGCATCTGAGCGGCCCTGGTCCCTTTGATTATCAGAAGCCCCCTGTAGATTATGATTGTAACAATCAGGACATCAAGGACATCTTGCCATCTTATCAGGTTCAGGATTTTTATCATTGAAAATTATTATAGCAGTTTTCTTCGCATTATTAGGCAATTAACTGCGCAGATTTCACAAATTATTAATTAGAGTCTGTGTATAAACTCGAACAGTTGTCGTTTTTCTGTCATTCCGGCTTGTCCGGAATCTTTCTTTAAGAAGGATTCCGGACAAGCCGGAATGACATCTTACACTTGACACGACACTAATAACTTACATAACATAAGTATTTCCGAATATGTATATGAAATGTCCTTTTATTTCGAGGGCGTCCTTATCCCAGTCATCAGGCAGAGGCCAGAAAGGTTCGGCGCTTTTAATGGCTTTCATGGCAGCCTCATCGAGATCTCTGTAGCCCGATGTCCTCAAAATCTCTATCTCACCAAGGCTTCCGTCTTTTTTAATGGAGAACTTCATATAAAGATCACCGGATATCCCGCGCCTTGCAGCTTCGTCAGGATATTTCCATATCCTTTCAATCCTCTCTTTTAACATTCTCATATACCCGCGGCCCCTGAATCCGGATGTGTCAAAAGTAAGCCCCTTCTTTGAAGGAAAACCTTTGCTGGCAAATTTTTCTATGGTTTTTTTGTCAAAAAGATCGTAACCGGGAACTAAAGAAGGGGCATCTTTTCCCTGTGGCAAAGAATCCTGCTCAAGATCGGGAGAAGTCGGAGAGTTGTTTTCATTGCCTTTTTCAGGCAATTCCGGGCCTTCACTGTAGAGTGTCTCCGGTTTTAATTTACTCCCAGGAGGTGTTCTGCGCCGTTTAACAAGAGGGGGTTTCTTTTTTGGAATAACAGGTTTTACCGCCTTATATCCCGGCAATCCCCGGCTCCCGGTGAGTTCTACAATATCAACATTGAATACAGTCGGCGCAGTTCCGGTAAATGAATGCATTAAACCCAGGACACCGATTAATAAGATGTGAGACAGTATGGATGCGACTATATAGAGATTAAATTTCAATTTCTTTTGACTTGCGGATTGCATATACGGATACGTTTTCAACCCGGGGGCTGCAACGCGCAATTGCTAAAATAAAATTAATGGAAATTCCCTGTATATTTATTTTACCTTAATTTTAATTCCGGGGGGGACGGACAGAATTGCAGGGGCGCTCCGGGGGATTCTTTTTTGAAAACCTTCCGGGCCGCTTAACAGAATGCCCATAAAGGCGCTCTCAGGGAGATACACCTTCATGGGCTTTGCTTTTCCGGTTTATTTCTCTCTGTGTTCAGGCGCCCTTACTGTCAGTACGGCGCACGGCGCCCTCCTGACAACCCTCTCGGCAGTGCTGCCGAAGATAAATCTTTCGAGGGCGGATCTTCCGTATGTTCCGATTACTATCATATCGATTTTCTCTTTGGCGGCGAACTTTATTATTTCGTCATACGGTATACCGTTTAATACTGATTTTTCTACATCCGGGAGGTTCCTTATTTCTTCTACACAAGTTGAATCCATCTGTTTCACGGCCCATTCATTCATTTCTTTGTGCAACTCATCTGATGAGATGTGAGGCACATGTAATTCAAATGCCTTTCCGATATCATAAATAACATGAAGAATATAAAGCCTTGCATTATAATGTCTTGCAAGATCCACCGCATAATGCAGTGCATGCGAAGAGCCCTCTGAAAAATCCGTTGGGAAAAGTATACGTTCTACTTTCATATTTTTACCTCCTGAAGATTTTTTGTCTCCTTTCCGGAGAACTAAGTATTTGAATTAAGTTCATAAATAAATCTCAGCCCCTCAAGAGTCAGGAGGGGATTAATATAGTCGATTGCTTTTATATAGGGCTTCACTGAATCAACAAGCCCCCCTGTGGCAAGCACAGTGAAATCTTTGCCGACATCTGTTTTTATTTCATTAATAATCCTTTCAACAGCTCCGGCATGCCCTAAAATAATGCCTGTGAGGATATTCTCCCTTGTGGTTTTCCCGAGCACGCTGTCAGGCAATTTTAACTCAACTACAGGCAGCATCGCCGTCTTCTCGGCAAGGGCATGGGCTGACAGGACAATCCCGGGCATTATGGCCCCTCCTGCATATTCCCCCTTTCCAGTAATTACGCAAAAAGTGGTTGCCGTGCCAAAATCCACTACAATTATATTTCCTTTGTAAAGCTTATGCGCGGCTACTGCATTGGCAATTCTGTCCGCGCCTAATTCTTCCGTGTTTTTTATCAGGAATTTCAAGCCGGTTTCAGCCTTATGATTTACATTAAGCGGCTCTATATCAAAACTTTTCTTTACTGCATCCGTCAAAAAAGCCGTAACCTCCGGGACGACTGAACATATGACCGCGCCTTCGGTCGCCTGCATTTTATGCTGCATTATAAATCCATCCAGGATATAAGAGTACTCTTCAGTATCCCGTCCGTCAATGATCGTTTTAAGCCTGAGAATGTTTCTGATCCCGCCGTTGCCGTAAAATCCTATTGTTATATTGGTGTTTCCTATATCAACTAATAAAAGCTCCATTTTTATTTCCCGCTGTTTATCAGTCCTGATATTGCGACCGGGGTTCAGGTAAAAATGAATAAGGGCATGCTCCATCTCCTGAATCCCTGAATCAGTTTTTCAATATCGTTACATCCCCGGCTCTCACCCTTTCAATTTTTCCTGAAGAGAGCCCTACAAGAAGCTCCCCATTATCATTAATGCCGGCTGCAATGCCTGAAATGATTCCGGCCCGGCTCCGGACTGAAATTTTATTCCCTATAGTGCAGTTTAAACGAAGCCAGTCATTAATTAAAGCCCTCTTATTACCAGTTAAGAGATTTTTATAGGCATTTTCCAGCCCGGCAAGGATTTGTCCTAATAATTTATCCCTGTCAAAAGACAATCCGCTTTCTATTTTCAGCGAAGTAGTGAATGGTTTTATATCGTCTGTAAACGCATCCGGCAACATGTTTACGTTTATTCCGATCCCGACAGCCATGAGATTTATTCCATCCCTGCCGGATTTCATTTCCGTAAGTATACCACAGGATTTCCTGTTGTTTATAAGAATATCATTCGGCCATTTTATCCGCGCATCCAGGCCTGTATATTCCCTGATTGCCGTTGCTGCAGCCACTGCGGATGCCGATGTAAGTATGAATGATTCCTTTGGAGAAAAGGGGGGCTTCAGCAATACGGTGAAATAAAGATTAACGCCGGGAGGCGATATCCATCTTCTGCCCAGTCTTCCCCTGCCGCGGGTTTGCGTATCGGCAATAACCACAATGCCCTCAGGGTTTTCTCTTTGCCGCGCTATCTCAAAGGCCCTGTCATTGGTTGATGTGACCGACTCGAAAAATATGATTTCCCTGCCGATAATTTCGCCTTTGAATACATCTTTAATTTTTTCAGCAGACTTCTCGTCGGCAATAAATCTCATAAAAATTCAATCAGGGATTGAAGACTCAATCCTTCAATCCCTGAATTCCCGGCATTTTATCCGGGAATATCCGTAATGGTTCGCGGCTAATAGCTGATAAGCTTTCCTTCCGCTTCAACAAAAGTTTCCTTATACATATCCGTGCCCGTACCGGCAGGTATAAGCCTTCCCATGATAATATTTTCCTTGAGTCCTCTTAATACATCCATACTGCCGTTAATGGCAGCCTCTGTAAGCACCCTCGTGGTCTCCTGGAAGGAGGCGGCTGAAATAAAGCTGTCCGTAGAAAGTGAGGCCTTGGTAATACCCAAAAGTAAGGGTTTTGCCTGGGCGGGTTTCCCCTTCTGTTTGACAACCTTCCTGTTTTCTTCTTCAAAAGCAACTTTATCAACCTGCTCGCCGACAAGAAAATCCGTATCACCCGAATCCTCGATTTTCAGTTTTTTCATCATTTGCCTGACCACAACTTCTATGTGTTTATCATTTATCGAAACCCCCTGGAGCCTGTATACCTTTTGCACTTCATCAACAAGATATCCCTGCAATGCATTAGGCCCGAGTATTTCGAGTATGTTATGAGGATTAATTGAGCCGTCCATCAGGGCCTCCCCTGCCCTTACCCAGTCACCTTCATGCACACTTAAATGTTTGCCCTTGGGAATAAGATATTCCCTTGTGTCCGTTCCGCCCTTGACATTAACCACTCTCATGCCTTTATGAAAACCTTTGAATTCAACAAGCCCGTCTATCTCGCTCACAATGGCCTGTTCCTTCGGTTTCCTTGCCTCAAAGAGTTCAGCTACCCTTGGAAGACCGCCTGTAATATCTTTTGTTTTTGTGGTCTCTCTCGGTATCTTGGCTATTACATCACCGGGATGAACGATGGTTCCTTTATCAACAAGGACATGTGCACCGGATGGAAGCAGGTAACTCGCAAGCGCGTTGGTTCCAGGAATTCTCAAAGTGGCTTTCCCGTGTTCGTCCTTTACCGAGACCCTTGGCCGCATATTTGCAGGATATTCGATGATAACCTTGTGGGCAAGCCCGGTAACCTCATCCACCTCTTCTTTTACGGACACGCCCTCCGTGATGTCGCCGAGCGCTATTCTTCCCCCGACCTCGGTAATGATAGGCAGTGAGTACGGGTCCCATTCAACAAGCAGTTGTCCGGCATCTACTTTCAGGCCGTTTTTTACTTTAAGTTTGGCGCCGTACAGAACAGAGTATTTTTCTCTCTCCCTTCCCTTTGCATCGGTTATAGCAATGCCGCCGTTGCGGTTCATGACAACGAGAGAGCCCTCCCTGTCCTTAACTGTCAAGAGTTCAATAAACTTGACCGTGCCGCTGTTCTTTGCCTCAAGAACGGTCTGTTCAACCAGTCTCGTAGCCGTGCCCCCGATATGGAAGGTCCTCATTGTAAGCTGGGTGCCGGGTTCCCCGATTGATTGTGCGGCGATTATTCCGACTGCTTCACCTATTTCAACCTTCCCGCCCCTGCCCAGGTCCCTTCCATAGCATTTTCTGCATACGCCGATGCGTGATTCACAGGTCAGGACAGAACGGATCAGTACCCTGTCAATACCGGCCCCGATGACCTTCTGCGACAGTTCATCATCTATTTCCAGGTCTCTGGCTACAATGACTTCTTTCGTGACAGGATCTTTTATATCCTCAGCGGCAACCCTGCCGAATATCCTCTCTTCAAGGGGTTCGATTATCTCACCGCCTTCAACAAGACTTACCACAGTGATGCCGGCATGTGTCCCGCAGTCATCTTCTCTTATAATGACGTCCTGCGTGACATCAACGAGCCTCCTGGTAAGATAACCCGAATTCGCTGTTTTTAATGCCGTATCCGCCAGTCCTTTTCTCGCTCCGTGTGTTGAGATGAAGTATTGAAGGGGCGTCAGTCCCTCTCTGAAATTTGCAGTAATCGGGGTCTCTATAATTTCCCCCGATGGTTTTGCCATCAGGCCTCTCATTCCGGCAAGCTGTCTCAACTGGGCCGCAGAACCCCTTGCCCCGGAATCCGCCATCATAAAAACATTGTTAAAGGAGCGCCTCTCTTTCAGGTCTTCTTCCGACAGCTTACTGATATCCTCAACTCCTTCAGCGCCTAATTCCCTCATCATCTCAGCGGCAATCCTCTCCGTAACATCCGCCCAGATATCAATAACCTTGTTATACCGTTCACCGTTTGTGATGAGACCGTCTGCATACTGTCTCTGGACATCAAGGACTTCCTGCTCGGCCTCTTTTATAAACTCCCCTTTTTTGCTGGGTATATGCATATCATCTATACAGATAGAGTTCCCCGACATGGTGGCGCTGGCAAAACCGAGTTTTTCAATATTATCAAGAAAGACAACGGTTGTCTTTCTGCCGAGCCTCTTGTAACAGAACTCAACAAGCTTCCCCACTTCCTTCTTGGTCATTTCCTTGTTTATCATGGAAAAAGAGATGCCTTCAGGCAGTATCTCGCCGAGAATAATACGCCCGGCCGTAGTATCGACAAACGAGCCGTTCATCCTTACCCTGATCGGGGCATGCTGATCAACTATGTCGGCATCAAAAGCAATCCTGACCTCGTCCGGGCCGGAAAACACCCTGCCTTCCCCTTTTGCGCCTTTCTTCAGTTTTGAAAGATAGTAGATGCCGAGAACCATGTCCTGCGTCGGCACTGCAATAGGCTTGCCGCTCGCAGGGCTGAGGATATTATTCACCGACATCATCAGCACCCTTGCCTCAACCTGGGCCTCTATGGAAAGGGGGACATGCACTGCCATCTGGTCACCGTCAAAGTCCGCATTAAATGCAGTGCAGACAAGGGGATGGAGTTTTATGGCTTTACCCTCAACAAGTATAGGATCAAATGCCTGCATTCCAAGGCGGTGGAGGGTCGGGGCCCTGTTTAACATCACGGGGTGCTCCCTGATAACTTCATCTAAGCAATCCCAGATTATGTCTTCACCCCTTTCAACTATTTTCTTTGCAGCTTTAATTGTAGTAACATAGCCCTTTTCCTCAAGCTTGCTGAATATATAAGGCTTGAACAACTCAAGGGCCATGGTTTTGGGAAGCCCGCACTGGTGCAGTTTCAGCTCCGGCCCGACTACGACAACGGAGCGGCCTGAGTAATCCACCCTCTTTCCAAGAAGGTTCTGCCTGAAACGTCCCTGTTTGCCTTTTATCATATCACTCAGAGACTTGAGCGGCCTCTTGGTTGCGGCCTTCAGGACGCGGCTTCTCCTGCCGTTGTCAAACAGCGCGTCAACCGATTCCTGGAGCATCCTTTTTTCATTGCGTATTATAACGCTCGGGGCATTCAGCTCCATCAGTCTTTTCAACCTGTTATTCCTGTTTATTACCCTTCTGTAAAGATCATTCAGGTCTGAAGTTGCAAATCTTCCGCCTTCAAGGGGCACTAACGGCCGGAGGTCGGGCGGAAGGACGGGGATAACATCCATGATCATCCATTCAGGCATGTTCTCTGATTTCCTGAATGCCTCCACGACCCTCAGTCTCTTTGTAAGTTTTTTCTTGACGCCGAGTGATGATGATGCGCGGATTTTAGTCCTTAACTCCTTTGAGAGAGCATCGAGGTCCAGGTTCCGGAGAAGCTCTTTGACTGCTTCAGCGCCGACACCGGCCTTGAACTTATCGCCGAACTCCTGGACACTCTTCCTGTATTCTTCATCGGTAAGCAGCTCCTTTGCCTTCAGCTTTGTTTCACCCGGATCAACAACAATATAACTTTCAAAGTAAAGCACCTTCTCAAGCAGACGCATAGTCATATCTAAAAGGGTGCCTATTCTCGAAGGGATGCCTTTTAAAAACCATATATGGGCAACAGGCGTCGCCAGCTCTATGTGACCGAGCCTCTCACGCCTTGACTTTGCCTGGATGACTTCAACCCCGCATTTGTCGCAGACAACCCCCCTGTGTTTCATTCTCTTGTATTTACCGCATATGCATTCCCAGTCCTTGACAGGCCCGAAAATCTTGGCGCAAAAAAGCCCGTCCCTCTCCGGTTTGAAAGTACGGTAATTGATGGTCTCGGGCTTTTTTACCTCACCGTAAGACCATGCCCGTATTTTTTCTGGAGATGCAAGTTTTATTTTTATAGCCTCAAATTCGGTCGGATTTTTCGGCTTTTCAAATATTGAATATATATCTTCCACTAATTTTCCCCCTTTTAATGTTCAGGAAATTATATCTCTGTAATGAACTAACTTTTTGTTTTTGAGGCAGTCAATTTACGTTTCTCTTTCTCCGGCGCCTTTTCCTCTAACAGATCAACATCAAGGCCCAAGCTCTGGAGCTCCTTTATCAGGACATGGAATGACTCCGGCACCCCGGGTTCAAGGTTCGCCTCTCCTTTAACAATAGCCTCGTACACCCTTGCCCTGCCCGCGACATCATCGCTCTTGACAGTGAGAAATTCCTGAAGTGTATATGCAGCGCCGTAAGCCTCAAGCGCCCAGACCTCCATCTCGCCCAGCCTCTGTCCGCCGAATTGGGCCTTGCCGCCTAAGGGCTGTTGTGTAACAAGAGAGTATGGGCCAATGGAGCGCGCATGTATTTTGTCGTCTACCAGGTGATGCAGCTTCATTATGTACATATTCCCTACTGTAACAGGCTTCTGGAAAGGCACGCCTGTCTTGCCGTCGTACAGGGTAATCTGTCCGCTTTCCGGCAGGTTCGCTTCTTTCAGAAGGGCCTTGATCTCACTTTCCCTGGCACCCTCAAATACAGGTGTTGAAACATAAATATCAAGCTCCTTTGCAGCCCAGCCCAGATGTGTCTCAAGTATCTGGCCTACATTCATTCTCGAGGGCACACCAAGGGGATTCAGGATTATATCAACAGGGGTTCCATCCGGCATGTAAGGCATATCCTCTTCCGGAACCACAATAGAGATAACACCTTTATTGCCGTGTCTCCCCGCCATCTTGTCTCCAACCTGGATTTTCCTCTTCATGGCAATATATACCTTGACAATTTTAAGGACGCCGGGTGGAAGTTCATCCCCCTTTTTGAATTGCTCTATCTTTTTATAATACTGATTTTCAAGCAGCTTGACTTTTCTCGCTACATCATCATCCGTAACTTTAAGCTGTTCCTTCTTTTGTGAATCCGGGAGCTTTATCTTGCGAAGGGACTTATCAGGCACGGTGTCGAGAATCTTTTCTGTAAGTTTTTTCCCTTTTTCACATAAGACCCCCTTGATGCCTGTAACTCTTACATCTTCAGCCGTTTTTTCGTTAAGGAGCAGGTCTCTCATTTTCCGGTAACTGTTCTCCTTTAAAATTCTCACCTCATCCTCATGATTCCGCTGCAAGCGGACTATCTTATCTTCTTCTATGGCCTTTGTCCTCTTGTCTTTTACAGCTCCCTTCCTGGTAAATACCTTTACATCCAAAACAGTGCCCTCAATCCCGGGGGGGACATAGAGACAGTTCTCCCTTACCTCTTCCGCCTTTTCCCCGAAGATCGCCCTGAGCAGTTTTTCTTCAGGCGTCAACTGGGTCTCGCTCTTGGGCGTCACTTTCCCAACAAGAATATTGCCGGGCTTTATATGTGCCCCGGTTCTGATAATTCCGCTTTCATCAAGGTCCATCAGGGACTCTTCCCCGATATTGGGGATATCTCTTGTTATCTCTTCAGGCCCGAGTTTGGTCTCCCGCGCCTCTATCATAAATTCCTCGATATGTATTGATGAGTACACATCTTCTTTTACAAGACGTTCGCTTATAATGATGGCGTCTTCAAAGTTATATCCCCCCCACGGCATGAAGGCGACAAGGACATTTTTCCCCAGGGCAAGTTCACCCATGTCGGTTGCAGGACCGTCGGCAAGCACCCCGTTCTTTTTTACTCTGTCCCCCACGTTCACAAGAGGCTTCTGGTTAACGCACGTCGCCTGGTTTGACCTGTAGAATTTAACAAGGTTATATACATCCACTCCGCCGTCATCGCATCTTATTACAATTCTTGTTGCATCAACGGATTCCACCACTCCCGGCCTCTTTGCCAGGATCAGAACTCCGGAATCCCTCGCCGCAACCGCTTCTATCCCTGTTCCGACTCTCGGCGCGTTGGCATGCAGCAGCGGGACGGCCTGTCTCTGCATGTTGGATCCCATTAATGCCCTGTTGGCATCATCATTTTCAAGAAAGGGGATCAGCGATGCGGAGACGCTTACAATCTGCTTCGGCGAAACATCCATATACTGGATCTCTTCAGGAGATACCAGCTTAAAATCCCCGCCGGCCCTTGTAGAGACGGTTTCGCCTGTGAGGTTTCCTCTTTCATCCATAGGCGAAGTTGCCTGCGCTATAACATAATGTTCTCCGTCGATTGCGGAAAGATATTCCACTTCTTCCGTGGCCTTGCCGTCTTTTACTTTTCTATAGGGTGACTCAATAAAGCCGAAGTCATTTACACGCGCATATGACGCAAGAGAAGTTATAAGTCCGATATTGGGTCCTTCAGGCGTCTCTACGGGACAGATACGGCCATAATGCGTGGGGTGCACGTCTCTTACTTCAAATCCCGCCCTTTCCCTTGTCAAACCGCCGGGACCGAGCGCGCTCAATCTCCTCTTATGGGTTATCTCTGACAGGGGATTTGTCTGATCCATGAACTGGCTTAACTGGCTTGAACCAAAAAATTCCTTTATTACCGCAATAACGGGTTTTGCATTTATGATGTCATGCGGCATTGCGGTCTCAAGCTCCGTCAGGGTCATTTTCTCTTTTATGGCGCGCTCCATTCGCACAAGACCTATCCTGAACTGGTTCTCCAGAAGCTCACCGACCGCCCTTATCCTCCTGTTGCCGAGGTGGTCAATGTCATCAACCTCTCCCTTTCCGGCTCTAAGATCAAAAAGGTACCGAAGGATTTCTATTATGTCCCTGTCGGTTAAAACTCTCGTTTCCAGCGGCACCTCCAGACCGAGCCGTTTATTAAGCTTGAGTCTTCCGACTACGGAAAGGTCATACCTCTTGGGATCAAAAAACAACCCCTCAAAGAGCGCCCTCGCATCAGCCATTGAAGGGGGCTCTCCGGGCCTGAGCTTCTTGTAAATTTCTATCAATGCCTCATCCGTATTGCTTACCTTGTCCAGCAAAAGGGTATCCCTCAGTGAAGAAAGATACCGTATGCCGTCTATAAAAATCAGCTGGAGGACGGATGTTTTCAGGGAGAGTATTTTCTCAACGATCTCCTCTGTAAGCTTTTCGTTGCTTTCCAGCATGATCTCGCCTGTCTCAGGGTCTATGATATCGGTCAGCGTAACCCTGTCAACCAGATCTTCCGCTGCCATGGGAATTTCACTGATCCCGGTAGCCTCCATCTTTTTAAAGGCAGACTTCGTTATCCTTCCGCCTTCCTTGACAAGCACTTCTTTTGAGTCGGGGGCAAGTATATTTTTAAATGCCCTGAGGCCGATGACCACATTGCTCACACTTCTTGTTGCACTGCCGTTTTTTACTTTTATCTCTTCTATCGGGTAATACGTTCTGAGTATCTGTTCTTCCGTATAGCCGAGGGCCTTAAGGATAATTGTGGCATGAAGTTTTTTCCTGCGATCGATTCTCACGTAAAGCGTGTCTTTTGTATCAAACTCGAAGTCGAACCAGGAACCTCTTGCAGGGATTATCCGGGCTGAGAAGATAACCTTGCCCCCGGCCTGTGACTTGCTTTTGTCATGACTGAACAATATGCCGGGAGAACGATGAAGCTGACTGACAACAACCCTCTCAACACCGTTGATAACAAAAGTTCCGGTTTCAGTCATTAAAGGGAGTTCCCCCAGATAAACCTCCTGCTCCCTGGACTCTTTCAGTCTCTTCTGTCCTGAATCGCCTTTCTCCCACAAGTTCAGCTTGACCCTTATCTTAAGAGGGGCCGCATAATTAACGCCTTTCTCAAGACACTCTCTTACATCGTATTTCGGATTCGCAATTATGTAATCTATAAACTCGATAGAGGCCGTTTCATTATAGTCAACAATAGGGAACACGCTGTTAAACGCCCCCTGTAACCCGTTGTCTTCTCTCTGGTCCAGCGGCGTTTTTTCCTGCAGGAAACGTTCAAAAGAACGCTTCTGTATCTCTATAAGATTTGGAATAGCAAGAATCGGGGGTATTTTCCCGAAATCTTTTCTTACCCTTAAACCTTCTGCCATAATTCTCCTTCTCAAGAACACAGGGACCGGATTTCAGAACACAGACTATTGATCTTCCGGTCTGCGCCCTGCACCCTGTGTTCTTTTATATGTTTTATTTCAATTCTACTGAAGCTCCCTGTTCCTCGAGCTTTGCCTTGACCGCATCCGCCTCTTCCTTCGGCACACTGGTTTTAACCGCCTTCGGGGCGCTGTCTACCAGCTCTTTAGCCTCCTTGAGACCAAGGCTTGTAAGCTCTCTCACGGCCTTGATAACCTGGATCTTCTTGTCACCGGCAGCGGTCAGCACAACATCAAAGCTTGTCTTCTCCTCCTCTGCCGCAGGCGCGGCAGCACCCGGATCCCCTGCCGCAGCTACTGCTACCGGAGCCGCTGCGGTCACTCCATACCTGTCTTCAAACTCCTTTATGAACTCCGACATATCAAGAATAGTCATTTTGTCGATAAACTCAAAAACCTGATCTTTTGTAACGGACATCTTTTCCTCCCTGGTATTTTATTGGTATTTAAAGGTCACAATAGTTAACCCGGTATTCCGGGATAACCCTCAACTTTCGCCTTTTTTATTTTTTAATGCCTCCAAGGCATAAATAAATTGTGACAGTGTCGAATTCAACAACCCGGCAAATTTACTTAAAGGTGACTGCATTGCGCCAACAAGTATTGACAATTGAACTTCCCTTGACGGCAATTCCGAGATAGTACTGATCTGTTCGGGACTACAGACGTCACCCTCAATAACTCCGCCTCTTATATCGAGTTTTTTATTCTTCCTGCCAAACTCGAGAACCTTCTTTACAAGAAGCACAGGATCATCATAGCCGATCGCTATACCTACAGGCCCTGAAAAAATATCTGCGGCATCGTTTACGGGTGTGCCTTCCGCAGCTCTCCTGGCAAGGGTGTTTTTTACAACTCTGTAGTCGAGTGCGGATGATCGCAGGTTGTTTCGCAATTCCGTGATTTCTTCAACATTAAGCCCGCGGTAATCGGTAAATACAACTCCTTTTGCTTTTCCAAATTTACCCTGAAGCTCTGATACTATCTTGATTTTCTCCTCTTTATTCAGCTCCTTCACCTCCTTCTTTTTTCAGAGACCCCGGACAAAGCGGGTGACGGACCAGGAGAGGTGGACAACTACTCATATTGCTTTTCCACTTCTTCAGTCTATGCAGGCCGCTGTAAATCGCTATAAAAAACCCGTTTAAGCAATCCTGATGAAACAAATAGGATCGCACCTGCAGTCTCTGACTTATTTAAATTAATTTTCTGTCTTCAGCCTTAAATCTTACGGCGATGCCGCACTGGAAACATTTACAGGCACCCCGGCTCCCATAGTTGATGAAATAGATATCTTCTTGAGATATTTCCCTTTACTGGAAGACGGTTTTACCTTTTCAATAGCCTTTATAACCTCTTTTGCATTATCAATGAGTTTATCACTCTCAAAAGAAACCTTGCCGATCGACACATGAACAACGCCTGCTTTTTCAGTCCGGTAATCGGCCCTTCCGGCTGTTATATCCTTGACGGCTTTTCCCACGTCAAAAGTAACCGTCCCTGATTTCGGATTCGGCATAAGGCCTCTCGGTCCGAGAATCTTCCCGAGTTTGCCGACCATTCCCATCACGTCAGGGGTTGCCACCACTTTATCGAAGTCCAGCCATCCGGACTGAATCTTCTTCGCAAGGTCTTCCGCGCCTATATATTCGGCTCCTGCATTTGCCGCTTCCGTGGCTTTTTCTCCCTTGGCAAAAACAAGAACCCTTATTTTCTTTCCAAGACCATGGGGTAAAAGCACATTTCCCCTGACCATCTGTTCCGACTTCCTCGGATCAACACCAAGGTTAATCGCCAGATCAACTGTCTCATCAAACTTTGTATGCGCAAGCTGCTTGACAAGATCAACGGCCTCTTTAATGTCGTACTGTTTTATCTTATCTACTTTTTCTTTGGCACTCTTATGTTTTTTACTCATCCGCTCTCCCATCTCAATTAACAATTATTAATTACCAATTGTTAATTTTTAATTATTTCAACCCCCATGCTCCTGGCTGTGCCCTTGATAGTCTCCATCGCCTTTTCAACGTCAAATGCATTAAGGTCAGGCATCTTGGTAGTGGCAATCTCTCTCACCTGATCCACTGTAAGCTTCCCGACTTTATCTTTATTCGGAGACCCTGAACCCTTAACAATACCCGCCGCCTTTTTAATTAACTCTGATGCAGGAGGAGTCTTTAAGATAAATGTAAAGGATCTGTCCTTATATATCGTTAACACAACCGGGATAATGGTGTCTCCAAGCGCCTGTGTCTGGGCGTTAAATGCCTTGCAGAAATCCATTATATTAATTCCATGAGGACCTAATGCAGGACCTATGGGCGGAGCGGGATTCGCCTTTCCCGCCGATACCTGAAGTTTCACCTGTGCCATTACTTCTTTCTGGGCCATCTAAACCTCCAAACATTCAAATAAAAAATCAAAGATCAAAAATAAAAATTACGGACTTTTTTATTAAAAAAATCTTTTCCTTAATTTTGATTTTTTATTTTTAAATTTTAATTTATTACGTTTTCTCTACCTGAAGAAAGTTCAGCTCAACAGGCGTCTGCCTGCCGAATATAGTTACCATTACCCGCAGCTTGTCATGATCTTCGTCTATCTCGTCAACAAAACCGTTAAAATTAGCAAAGGCGCCGTCTATTATCCTGACACTGTCGCCCCTGTCAAAATGTGTTTTAACCTGTATGGCGGGACCTTCTTCAATCTGCTGTACAATTACATCTATTTCTTCCTGTTGCAATGGCGCAGGCTTATCACCCCCGACAAACCCGCTGACTCTCGGTGTACTGCTGACAAGATGCCAGGTTTCATCGTCAAGCTCCATTTCAATGAGAATATATCCGGGATAAAATTTCTTCGTTGTCTCCTTCTTCTTCCCTGATTTCAGTTCCACTACTTTCTCGGAAGGGATCAGGATTTGAGCGATTTTATCGCTGAACCCCCTTCTCCGGGCATTATCCTCAATTGATATTTTCACCTTGTCCTCAAACCCCGAGTAAGTATGTACCACATACCACTGTTTAGTCATAATTTCTCCTACTTTACCACCATGCCGATAAGTTTGGAAAGGATCAGATCAATTAATCCCAGGAATACCGCTACTATCAATACCAGGACAACCACAACTTTTGTAGACCCTATTACTTCTTCCCTTGAAGGGAAGACCACCTTTTTTAATTCGATCTTTACTTCCCTGAAAAAGTCCTTTATCTTTCCAAACATGATATTATTCCTTCATTTCAATTAAAAAAATGGCAGGCCAGGAGGGATTCGAACCCCCAACCCCCGGATTTGGAGTCCGACGCTCTAGCCGTTAGAGCTACTGGCCTACGCCTTTGTCTCTTTATGTTCAACATGCTTTCTGCAATGCCTGCAGTATTTTTTAAGCGCAAGCTTTCCCGGAGTATTCTTTTTATTCTTGGTGGTTGAATAATTTTTATTCTTACAGCTTGTGCATTGTAACAGTATTATATCCTGCATTTTCTCCGTCCTCCGTGTTCGTTTTCCGTGTCCGTTAATTTTTTATTTATACGGCCGCGAATCACGGACACGCTCCGCGTTTTTTTACTCAATAATTTCAGTAACGACTCCCGCCCCTACTGTCCTGCCTCCTTCTCTCACTGCAAATCTCAGCTCCTTCTCCATTGCTATCAACGATATCAGCTCTATCTCCATTGTCACGTTATCCCCCGGCATCACCATCTCTACTCCCTCAGGCAGCTTTGCCACCCCTGTCACATCCGTTGTCCTGAAGTAAAACTGCGGCCGGTATCCATTGAAAAAAGGCGTGTGCCGCCCCCCTTCTTCTTTTG
>DRDE01000103.1 GCA_011040095.1 Nitrospirota bacterium | reverse complement strand
TGGTCAAGAGGAAACTGCAGTCTTATTCAAAGAAGATTTATGAAGGCGGTTCCGAATGGGAAGTCCTGTATAACAAGTTCTATGAAGAAGAAGCCGCTAAAAAGGGCAGGGCTTATTAAACTCAGGGACATCTTGCTTTCTCCTTTCATAACCGTTAAACCGCAAACTCATTAAACCCGACATCATTTGTAACCGTTCACGGTTGCCGGTTAACAGTTAACGGCTGAAGGAAATATAAAAAAATAGTGTAACTATTCAGGTCTCCCCCTTTGGCAAAGGGGGATTGAAGGGGGATTTTTAAATAATATATTCATTAATTAAATCTCCCCTAACCCCTCTTTGCCAAAGAGGGGGATAAAGAAAATATACCTGAATAGTTACCAAAATAGTAATAATTCACAATTGCCGGTTAGCGGTTTTAACTGCAAATCGTAAACTGATAACTGTGAACGGTTACCATCATTCATACGGAGGTCGTTTTCACATGAACGCAGCGCGGAAGTTAATATCATCACATCTCGAATCAGGAGAAATGAAGGCTGGTGAAGAGATTGCAATATCAATCGACCAGACATTGACCCAGGATGCAACAGGGACAATGGCGTGCCTTGAATTTGAAGCAATGGGCATCCCGAAGGTAAAGACAAAGCTGTCGGTAAGCTATGTTGATCACAATACACTTCAGACAGGTTTTGAGAATGCCGACGACCACAGGTTCTTAAAGACGATAGCGGGTAAATACGGAATTTATTTTTCAAGACCCGGAAACGGCATTTGCCACCAGGTCCACCTCGAAAGGTTCTCGCGGCCGGGGCAGACTCTTCTCGGTTCAGACAGCCACACACCGAACGCAGGCGCTGCAGGTATGCTCGCCATAGGCGCAGGCGGACTGTCCGTAGCCCTTGCAATGGCCGGAGAGGCGTTCTGGCTGGTGATGCCTGAAATTGTACACATAAAACTTACAGGGACATGCCGTAGGGGAGTAAGCGCAAAAGATATAATCCTTGAAGTCCTCAGGAGATTGAGTGTAAAGGGCGGAGTCGGCAAGATTATTGAATACGGCGGTGAGGGCATAAAGAACCTCACCATACCCGAAAGGGCGACAATAACCAACATGGGCGCTGAACTCGGGGCCACATCCTCTGTTTTCCCTTCAGATGAGCAGACACTTGCCTTTTTCAGGGCACAGGGGCGTGAAAGTGACTGGAAGGAGCTTAAGCCCGACCCGGACGCCGAATATGATGAAGAGATAATTATAGATGTTGATGCCATAGAACCCCTGATAGCCGCCCCGTCAAGTCCTGATAATGTGAAACCCGTAAGAGATGTCGAAGGCAAGCCGGTGAGGCAGGTCTGCATAGGGAGCTGCGTTAATTCCTCTTTTGCCGATCTCATGATTGCAGCGAAAATACTTAAAGACAACAAGGTTCATCTTGATGTAAGCCTTGCAATCAGTCCGGGCTCGCGGCAGGCATTACGGATGATTACGGAAAACGGGGCATTGGCGGATATCATATCAGCCGGAGCAAGAGTCCTTGAATGCACTTGCGGTCCATGCATTGGAATGGGGCAGTCGCCTCCGACAGGCACGATAACGCTCAGGACCTTTAACAGGAATTTCCCCGGCAGAAGCGGCACGCCGGGAGATCAGGCTTACCTCTGCAGTCCTCTGACAGCGGCAGCCTCTGCAATAACCGGTAAGATAACAGACCCCCGGGATATTATGAAAGAACCCATAAGGATTTCTCTCCCGGAGAAATATACTATAGACGATTCAATGATTATCCCGCCTCCGGATGAGCCGGGGAAAGTTGAGATTGAGAGAGGCCCCAACATCAAACCGTTTCCTGTAAAAGGGGCTCTTGAGGAATCCTTGAAAGCAAGGGTGATATTGAAAGTCGGTGACAATATCACAACTGATGACATCATGCCGGCCGGCGCCAAAATTCTGCCCTTGAGATCAAATATCCCCGCCATATCCGAATATGTATTTTCAAAAACAGATGCGACATTCCCTGCCAGGGCCAGGTCCCGGGGCAGTGGAATTATTCTTGGGGGAATAAACTATGGCCAGGGGTCGAGCAGGGAACATGCAGCCCTGGCGCCGATGTATCTCGGCATCAAGGTTGTGATTGCAAAGTCCTTTGCGCGAATCCACAGGGACAACCTTATAAATTTCGGCATTATTCCATTAAGCGTTTTTCCTGATGTATATGATTCCATTGAACAGGATGCTGAAATAGAGTTTCCCGATCTTGCCGAAGAAGTAAGGGAATCGCCGGAAATAACTTTTGCAGATATCAGTAAAGGTAAAACGTATAGGGCGGAACACGGCCTTACAGCAAGACAGAAGGAAATAATTTTAGCCGGTGGATTACTCAATTATGTAAGAGGGAAATAAAAAAACTTGCAAAACTCCGAAGAATGTTATATTTATATAAAGAATTATCTTTGAGTCAAGGGATATAAATATTTATGGAAAGGGGGGTTCGACTATGAGATTATTACTCGTGCTGTTAAGTTTGCTTGTCTTTGTGATGGCCGGATGTACTACTACTTATGTGATGAAACCTGGGGACAAGATGCTGCTGGAAAATGCAATAAATGCAGCAAAAGATGCAAAGGTTTCCGCTGAAGGTGCGTCCTCTGCTGCAAATAAGTCATCAATGGAAGCAGACAGGTCGGAAAGTGCTGCGGACAGGGCGGAAAGTGCGGCTGACAGAGCTGAAATAGCTGCAAACAGAGCGGAACGCTCGGCTGATGATGCTGCAATCGCGGCTGCAAAGTCCGTTAAGGCATTTGAAATGAAACAGGTGAAATAATTACCTTGAAATCACGGCAGGAAGCCCTGTTGCACTTTTTTATTGCATGAATCATCAGTTGTGTATCAACATATTTAAGCAGGCGCTTCCTGCTGAGATTTTTTACGGCAAGCATTATAAGTCCGGAAGGAAATTTATGAAGACAGGATTTACACCGATAAAGTTTGAAGGATATGTTACGCGTCATATCAAGAGTAACCCGGGAACCAGCCGGAAAGAAATCACCGACTGTTCATCTGTCACCCCCCCGGCTTCTTCCACCACCGCCATATCCGCCTCTACCGCCGCCTCTTCTGCCGCCACCGCCATATCCGCCTCTACCGCCGCGATTGTCGGTGCGTGGGCGGGCCTCGTTCACGTTAAGAGTTTTCCCTTTTAACTCTTTGCCATTCAGGTTATCGATAGCAGACTGTCCTTCATCTTTAGAAGGCATCTCAACGAATCCAAATCCTTTTGATTCACCACTATACTTGTCTTTTATGATATTTACGGTTGAAACCTGCCCGAATTCTTCAAAAGCCAGCCTCAATTCATCTGCAGTGACCTCACGTGACAAATTACCTATAAAGATGTTCATTGAAATCTCCTTATTCTCTTGAATATTTATATCCCGGTTTTGTTTAACTTATAGTTTTTACATTTAGTCCCTGAAAACATACATTAACCCATTAGAGACAGAGGTTACTATAAATTATTCCTACAGGAAAAGTATAGAAATATTTTCAGTCTATATAATCCCGGTTGTAAAACTAAAGATTTAAGGAAAATAAACTGTTTCCTTATTTTTTCTTTTTTGCGTCTTTTTTTGTTTTTGCCTGTTTTGCGGATTTAGCCTTATCCTTTTTGCCACCTTTATCTCCCATATCTCCTCCACCTCCTTTTCCAGAAAATTGAAATCATTAAATGCATTATAACCTTCCCTGATATAAAGATAAAGAGTAAAGGTAACCACTCAGTAAGCATTCAGTTACGGGTGCAGTTGTCAGGGTGCAGGGGACAGAAAGAACAGACCTGGTTTGATATATATGCAGCCTATGTCTATTGAAATATAAATCCACTTATAGTTCTGCCCCCTGACAACTGCACCCCACACAATCCGCTTGCCAAGCGGAAAAAGCCGGCCACAATTGCAATTGACCAGAGACCTGTTAAGACATCAGTTAAAGACCTTAAGCCAGTCAGGCTTTTACAGGTACGCAAAACCGGTTTTGAAAATATCTTCAACAGCCTTATCAGTGAGCAACATTATCTTGGCTACACCCAGCCGGTGGGAGAGCATCTGAAGTATATCGCTTTTTCCCAGGACCGACCCATTGCATGCCTGGCCTGGAGTTCAGCGCCGTGGTATATAGGC
>DRDE01000102.1 GCA_011040095.1 Nitrospirota bacterium | reverse complement strand
GTAATAGTGATTGCTGCAGGCAGTCCTTCAGGAATAGCTCCCACAGCCAGGGCAACAGATGCCATGAACATATCGAAGGCAGATTGTCCTCGTATAAGACCTGCAATAAAGGTGACTGCAGAAAGGGACAGGATCACATAGAGCAGGATGTGGCTAAAGTGAGCGATCTTTCGGGTCAGCGGTGTCTCCAGCTCTTCCACTGCGGAGATAAGCTGAGAGATACGCCCGACTTCCGTGTTGTCACCGGTGGCAACGACAATGCCTCTCCCCTGACCGTATGTAGACAGAGTCGAAGCGTACGCCATATTATGCCGGTCAGCCAGTACTGTATCATGCCCGAGAGATTCCTGTCTTTTTCCAACCGGAACCGATTCTCCGGTTAGTGCAGATTCATCGACCTGAAGATCCCGTACGTGAATCAGTCGCATATCGGCAGGTACCTTGTCACCCGACTGCAAAAAAACAATGTCACCCGGGACTACTTCTTCTGCGGAAATACGTTGTTTCTCACCCGCTCGCAGTACCGTTGTCTCAGTTGTCATAGTCTGAGCCAGAGCTTCCAATGCCCTGGCAGCCTTCGATTCCTGTATGAAACCGATGATCGCATTGACCAGCACAACCCCGAAAATAACTCCGGCATCGACCCATTCCTGAAGAAAGGTCGTAATGATGCCTGCCGCAACAAGAATGTAGATCAGTGGTTGATGGAACTGGAGCAGAAAGCGCATCAGGGAACCTTTCCCCTTTTTTGCTGTGATCACATTTGGTCCAAATCGTTTACGGCGATGTTCTGCCTCGAATATATCCAGACCATTTTCCCTGTCACTTTCAAGTAAATCCAGCACTTCATCTTCCGGGAGGTGATGCCAGTGTCTGTCTAATAAAGTGTCCATATATATTCCTTTAATATCTTCCTGGTTATTCCCGGCTGAAGACACTGAACAGTTTGTCAATCCCGGATTTCTCAAGCTTCGACACTGCCTCAAGCTCACCGGCATCAAGCCATATGCCTTCACATTCCGAGCACTTGTCCACCTCAATCCCTTTATAGTCAATTGCTATAAGTTCCATCCCGCATTTAGGGCATCTCATGAAGTGAAGCTCTTCCAGTCTTTTCTTTTCCTCCCCTGCAAGCTTTTTATGCTTTTCCTCTTCAATTTTTTTCAGTCTTTCATATTCCATCTTTGCCATGTATTCTTCTTCGCTTTCACTTGGTTTTCCCGGCATAACGCCCTCCTTTGTGTTTTTATTTTTCAGTAATTTCCTTGCCCATATAAACATGGTTACAAGGATACCCATTCCAATCAGTATAACAATTTATGCAACTATTCAGATAGGCGCAAAGGAACATAGTGGCAAAAGCGCGTAGTGAAAAAAAGAATGAAAAACTTTTCTTGTATTTCTGTAACCCTTTGCGCCTATGTGCCTTTGCCACTTTGCGCCTGAGTAGTCGCCAATTTATTATAATTTCAATCAGCAGGGTTGTAGAACCGTCTATCGCTATATCAGTCTCCCTGCTTTATAATTGCAAACAAAAGATTGGGTAATAGTTCAGCCCCCCTTTGGAAAAGGGGGAGGTACTGTTCAGTCTTGTGGGTAATGCAAAGGAAGAGGGTACTGAACTATTACAAGATTGGCTGTTTAGAACTTTGATTGTTTTTATATCAGCGAAATTTCCTCTCCGATTTTCCTGCCTGTATATTCCCACCTTTTCAACCGGGAGTCCCTGGCAATTACCTTTTGATCGCGACGGATATCAGGCCGACTGAATAAACAACTGCGGCTGTTAGAAATATTGCGGAAAATCCCGAGAGCATGGCAAATGGAACAGAAGATGACGCGCCTAAAACCGATGCCACACTGTTAATCCCCATTGCTACAGGGATAAAATTCATATCCCTCTTGCCGAGCATCTGTAATCCCCTGGGAAAGGGTATGCCCATTGCAAACCCTAACGGTGACAGAAACAATCCTATGACTATCATCCTGAGCCACGTACTCCGGGGAAGCAACACTCTGAATATATCCTCCATATAAAACATATATAACAGTATCATAATGACCACGGCAGCCATACTTGCAGCAATCAACTTAAAATCATCCTGCTTGAAAAACCCCGATGCCAAGCTCCCTAATCCTGAAGACAGGAGAATGGAAAATACGACGGCAATAAACGAATATGTCGGGTGGCCGAGGAAAAGCACGGATTTCTGAATGAGTCCGATCTCAACGAACATAAACCCGATGCCCAGGCTGAGAAAATAAATTACATAGTTAAAATTATATCTTATCCTTGTATGTTTCCTCCGCAGCAGGTATACGGGTAAAAAAATCAATAATATCGAAAATGCAAATATCTGCACCACTGTCTTGAAGAGATTGTATATTACCGAATTCCTGTATTTCAGGATATTCTCAGGTTTTTCATATTGAAAAAAGAAAGGCTTGTCATCCGTCAGCGGCGCGATATTCGAGGGAAACGCCGACACATATTCCGCCTCTTTGTATGACTTTACGGAATCCATAAAAGCCGTAAATGAATTTTCATTATTCCAGTCCGGCAGGGGCAGGTACAGTATTTCAGCCCTGTCTATTGCCGCATACCCGACTATATCGTTAACAGGAATCCTGACATTATCCGCCAGGGAGTCGATTCTCTTTACAATCCTTTCAATAGATCGTATCTCATCAAGACTGAACGGCTCATTTTTTATCAATACATTTACACAGATCGCCTGTTTCACAACTATAAAATTCTTATAAGGGTCGGGAATGCCCATCTCCCTCATGGCCGCAACTACCGTAGAGACTATGAGCATCGGCTCCCTGGGGCCGAATCTTATTATAGAGAAGATTCCGCCGTCTTTTAAGGAATCAAGATAATCCTTGAATGCCTGTGTGGTATAAAGATAATTCTCGGAGACCGCCAGCGCGCCTGATGTTAAGTTGGAGGTATCCGTGTCAGCCCCTGCTATCTGTATAACATCGTATTTATTTTTATCCACCCTGGCAAAATATCTGCCGTCCATATTGACAATCGTTACATTATCCTTGCCGTAAGGGTCTCCCACAAAATCCCTGAATGTCTCTTTTATGATTTTAACCGTTGTCCTGTTTATCTCCACGCCGGTTATTTTTTTGCTGTTGAAATGCAATGCCCTCAGGATATCAGGCCCTCCGCCAAGACCGATCACTAATGTATCAGGGTCTTTGCGCAGTTGATAAACCAGGCTGAAGATACTGCCGTTGAAGAAATTCGTATAATCATACTTGTCTTCTCTCACATTCAGCAGCAGAGAGCCTGCATCCCCATCCTGGAACATCTCTTTTATGGGGACAGGGTCCGGTAAGAACAGATATGAATAATCCTTGCCGAAGGTATACACCTCAATCCTGCCCAGCGGGTCCCATGTGGAGAATTCCCTTGTTGCCCCGGCCACACTTGCAATCTTTGAAAGCCCGCCGTGCGGCTTGGATTTAAAATTAAACAGTACATCTGCGTATTGAATACCTGCAAAAAGAAATATTGTATAGGCTATTGCGGCAACAGCAGCCTTTTTTGATATATCAAAAATATATAAGAGGGCGCCGAGCGCACCCATAAGAGAAATTATTATAATCAGCTTCTCAGCGCCGAGAGGGCGCAATACAAGGAGCGGGATAAGGCAGCCCAATCCCGAGCCGATCAGGTTAACGGAATACAGCTTCGGCACATCCTGAACATATTTTTTAAATATAAATGTGAGCGCTGCCCCGAAAAAGATATAAGGTATGCTGAAAATTATTGAGAACAGCCATAATCTCGGGAAATTATAATCCTGGTTTATCTGTTCAAAATAAGCGGCGAATATTATATGTGTAACCAGCACACTAACGGAAAAACCGAGAAAAAGATATGCCAGGAACTTCTCTTCCTTTATTTTATTAATCCCGGAGACAAGAGCAACACTTATACTCCCTATGCCGATACCGAGGAGCGCTATGCTGACCACGATGTGAGCGAGTGAGCGCAATAAGCTGTATGCAAAGACACGGAGCTGAAGCACTTCCAGTGTCAGGGTTGCGACGGAAAAAATAAGGATCACGAAATATAGGCGGAATTTATTATTCATCGGGGTATATATATTACCTGATAGCGCCTGGATTTTGCAAAAAGAAGACCTCTCTGCAACTATTGACGGCATTCACGGCGAACTTGTAAAGCCTTAAAACCGTTTACGGTTGACCGTTAACAGTTGAGCCTCTTGCAAAAGTCCCTGCAAAATAACTTGCGCCGTCATACCCGTGAAAACGGGCATCCAGAAGACTTTGTTTTTTAAATAAACCGGATTCATGCAGGCAGCACAAAAGGCAGAGAGGAGCTGAACTATTACGCGCTTTTTTAAAAGCTCTTTCTGTGGTAAACTTTTGACAATACTCTTTTTGATAAATGGAGGCTTATATGAACGAGATATTAAAGGCAATAAAAGGAAGAAGGTCTGTAAGGGCTTACCAGCCTGAAAAAGTGCCCCGCGAGATTATCACTGCAATAATAGAAGCCGGCAACAACGCCCCTTCGGGAATGAACAGCCAGCCCTGGCGTTTCGTTGTAGTCGAAGACGAGGAGCTTCACAAAAAAATGCTTGAGGCTGCAGCGCCGAACGCAAAGAAAATGGTCGAACCCCTCAAGACCTCGAATCCCGAGCGCTATCAGACAATAATGAAAAGGTATGAAGAACTGGAAGATCCCATTTATTATTCCTCTCCGGCAATTATTTTTGTCATCGAAAACGGCCCGTATGCCGACTTGTCCTGTCCCCTTGCATGTGAAAACATGATGCTTGCCGCCCATTCACTGGGCCTCGGAAGCTGCTGGGTTGCATTCGGTTCATTTGTCACTCATAATGAAGAAATTAAAAAGACGCTGGATATAAAAGATGATGAAAAAATCTTCGGCCCCATTATCATCGGATACCCGGAGGGTGTTACTGAACCGCCGGAGAAAAAACCGCCGGAGATTAAATGGCTTTAACCTCCGGCTAATTCTTCTATTGACGATTTAAGGCCAAGCGCCACCTCCGCCATCCGGTCGTAGTCAAGTATTTCAGGGATGTCCCCTGGTCCGTGATATTGGGGATTTCTGTAAAAGGCGGTATCAGTCACCATCAGAGCGTTATAGCCGAATTTCCAGAAAGACCTGTGGTCCGAGAAATCCACTCCCGGCACAACAAAGAGAGTTGACAGAGATTCCACCTGCAAATTTGTACCCCTTTTAAATGCTTTCTTTACACGCTTTAAAAAGCCTCTTGACTGAATATTGCTTACGAGGGTAATAAAATTTCCCCTGTCCGGATAAAACCACCTCATAAAAGGCAGCGGGAAAAACTGGCTGCCGGGTTCGTCCGTAAAATACCCTATCATCTCGAGGCAGATCATGCCTTCAACGTCCCTGCCGGCCTGCTTCAGACTTCCGGCATATACATAACTCCCCATATGTTTACTCCTGAATAAAGGGGACTCCTCAAGGGCAAAAGCAACAAAGTGGACCGTCTTATGCAGAGGCGTATCTGCAAACATCCTTGCCAGCTCAAGCAGCCCTGCAACAGCGCTTGCATTATCATCCGCCCCCGGGGTCCCGGTAACAGTATCATAGTGAGCGCCTACCACAAGTATTTTTTCCGGTGCCCGAATCCCTTTTTTCTCTACAAATATATTTTTATAAGTTCTTCCCCTGTAATCATGGGGCTGATCAAAAACAGTATAGCCGTAGTTACTTAATTCCGCAGTAATATAATCAACGGTTCTATTCAGCTCGTTTATTTGAAGATAGCCCCTTGATCCTATATCACGGGCAAGGACATTAACGGTTTTTTTCAGATTGTTTTGTATATCCATTTTCATACGGAAAGGGCGTTGTCTTTATTTATTGTTACCTGCTCAGTCACAACTGGTTACAGAAATACAAGAAAAGTTTTTCATCTAGCATCTTAAATCCTTCGCTTATTTTATCTTCTATCTCAGCCACCTATGCAATAATTTCTTTTGGTTCGGCATACGCCACTTCTTTATGCATATGCGGTTTATATCCGGGTTCATAGACGATCCCCAGGCTACTCTAAACCGCTATCTCTAAATTGATCCTGTCATATTTGACAACAGGAGCCGATTTTCTTTTTGTTTCCTCTATAACTATGAATCCTATACGCTCAAGATGTTTAACATCATCAGCAACATTCTTGATATCTCTTTTAGCAAACCTCGCAAGCTCATTAATGGAAGACGGCTTCCTTGTTTTGATGATATGCAGGAGTTCAAGTCTTTTTGGTGTCAGTGCTTTTCTGAAAGCCTCTATACTGGTAAAATAAATCCCCGTCTCTTTCTTTACCTTCTCCCCGCGCTCTATAGCCTCTGCTGTTGCTGCAAAATCATCAAGGGCTGTCTTTATATCTTTGATGCCTATCTTTATTTTTTTAACCTTCATAGCGTGCCTCCCTTAAACTTTTCAATGTCTCTGTAAAAGTCATGTATCAATTTTCTAACATCCGTGAACTTATACGGTCGTTCATTGCCTCTTACATGCCTATGATCCCCTTTGGCTTCTGCATTGTCATAACCGATAATACGCACATTATCGGCAATATAAACCAGCGAATATTTATAACCATGCGGCCTGTCTTCAGTTGCTTCCGGCAGTTTCCATAACTTCATTTCCATGGTATTCCCTAACTCGTCAATTACTTTTGTATGTTCTATCAATTCAGCTTTCATATATTGGTATGTTATACCATTAATAATATCATGTCAAACCCACTTGCGCCGATTCCATACACAGCATCGTTAAAACTCCGCTAAAGCTATAACTTCCCCTGTCTATCTGATCAAGAACATTATTTATCTTCATTTGTCACACAACAGTAATTCTTATTCTGTCTAATTATTTTTCTCCCACAGGTCTCTTAGAAAATCGTCTTGGTTCTTCTTTCCGTATGTTTCGCAGATCGCATTCGCATAGTCATTTTGATCGTATTGATATAGCTTTTCAACAATTGACCGGATATGATGCTTTTTATAAAAGTCAGGAATAAAATACTCAAGCATTTTCAGAAATATCTTTCCTACATAACCTACACTTCCGGCATCATCAAACTTGTTAAGAGATTCAATAACAAAGGAAGAGCCACGCATTTTCAGATAAGGCACTGATAACAAAAGCCACCTGGAATATTCTTCATCAATATGCGGCAAAAAAACAGTTAATCTTCCAAGGTCAGATAATATTCCTCTATCATCTTCTGTTATGTCAGCCTTGGATTTATCTTTATATTTATTTTCATAAATCCAACTCCATATCGAAATTATCTTCTCGACAATTTTCTTGTCTCCCTCCGGTTCCTCTCGAAGATATCTTTGCTGTGACCAGAGGAATCTAACGATATCTGATATCTGTCTCGGTTTCCATCCATCTAATACTTTCCTGATCAGGCTTTCGGTGTTATCAAGGCCCCTCTTATCAAAACCCAATAAATATCCGAGGGCAATGTGCTGGACTAAGTGTTCATTATCATGTTTCTCTTTAAAAGTATATGATCTTGCAAATTCATAGTGAGGATTCACAAGCTCGTAGAGATCATTGTAGACTGTGCCAATTGACAGGTATCCATCCATAAAAGCTTCCCAGTATCGATCAACTGAGTCAGGATACAGGTCTTTTACTTTTTCTTCAGCCCATGCCTTGTCCAAATAAAATAAATTGGGCAGATATCGGCCAAGGAAAGTGTAGCTCTCGATAATTTTCTTTTCCAACAACTCATCATATTTGTCCTTAATTTCCGCACTCCACTTTATTTCCGCTTTATCACCTTTCTTATCATTGGTACGGGCAATCCTCAACGTGAGATTTATAAAAGCGGATAAGGTCTTTCCATGCGAAGAATTCAAGGCATGAGTTACATAATCCGATATTTCCTCCTCTTCCTCAGCTTCCAGATTATCAAAAACAAGGAATAGTATTTGTTCTGATTTCTTCAGACAGGTCTCATCAAATGGCCTGGCATCATCTCTTGACACCTCTCTGATTAGATCAGTTACTACACCGATTATCCAGAAATGATTGGCTCCTCCGAGAAAATCATCTTTTTCGACGATGAAATGGTCTTTCCAAAACTCGTCTCTATCAATATATTGATAAATAAATTCAATAAATTTACCCCATGCTATATCCTGCTTGTTGTTCCACGCCTCTTTTATTCCGTCAAGAATTTCATAAACATAGATAAATCCCGTGTCATTGAACGGTGGTAATTTATCAATAAATTTATCGGTATTCTCTGCAGCGCATTCCTTTATTAATTTCGCAAGCCCTCCCACTGTAGGACCATCTTCCCAAAAACCTTTTGACTTAAAGTTTTTGAGATATGAAGGAAGTTTATTCGTAGACAACATTTGCAGGATTTCTTCTTTCGTTAATGAAGAGTGGCCCCAGCCATCACGGACGTGAATCTCCCCTACAGCAGCATGCAAACCAACATCCTTGCCGGTTTGAGACTTAAGAGATTCATATAATTTTTTAAATTCGGGAAATTTCATAAGCGCTTGACATCTTTCCTGCTTCCATTCTGTAATGTATCTTTCGGCATCTTCGTCAGGTACATATCCGGGGACATCATTCAGTTTCTTGATTATTAATTCTTTCTGATGAGACGATAGATCTGATAAATTCTCCAAAACATGTTTCAACTCATCTCCGAAATATATTCCTCCAAAAATAAGATTGCTAGTATCTTTTTCCAATGCCTCCCAGAATACGTCACTATAAATGTTGATATTTTTACCAACGATATAAAGAGCCATCTTCGGAAAATACAGATATTTTTCATCAAAAAACCCTGCGAGGATTTCCTTTGTTTCGTCGATATGCTTCTTTGCCTTGAACAGCAGAATGCTTTTCAGGGCGAATGAAAGAACTTCAAGCGGGCTTGTATGATGTGTCCTTGATTCATCATGGAGGCTTGCATATGTTTCCCTGTTGTAAAAATTGCAATATAAATTATGAATATCCCGCTTCATTTGACTTTCATCGCTACTCTTGAAAGGTTCATCCGTGGTCAAAAACTCAAAAACCTTAACCGTAAAGTCATCCAATGATGTCTCATCAATCGATAATGCTTTTATTGAGGGTTCTTCCCGTTTTTTCTTCCTGTATATCTGTTCATAGACATTGAACTCAGCCTTCCCTCCAACGTCAAAAACTTCAACTGAACATGTACCATTATCAGATGAAAGCGCTAATAAGTATGCATTGCTATTTGTCTCAAAAGGAATTAATGATTCATCTCTTTTCAGCAAAACTTGAATCCTGTCACTTAAAGCATCAATGATGTTGTTTGTACACTTTTCACCAATATCTTTGGAGTACTTCTCAAAAATTTCCTTTACCCAATATAAGTCAACGATAAGCTTGTATTCTTCTTCTTTGTCGTAGAGTTTTGCTCTCTCTTCATCCAATTTAATTGACTTAACTTGCGTAATGAAATCAACAATTCGTTCAGCTTTGGTAATATCCTCAGGGGATGGATCATCATGCAAGAATTTAGGCAACAATTTAAGGCCAAGTTCTGAACCAACAAGAGATGCATCAAGTCTTGAATCAAGCCAGATTGGAATCAATTCGATAACATCAAATGATATTTTTTCTCTTGGTATGTTTAGCAATATTTTTACAAAGTTCAACCATGTTCCGTAATTGTCTATATGATGCCCATCAGCATCTTTATGATTTGATACATCCTTTATGATTTGTAGTAATTCATTTATGTACTTCTTATTTCGAGGTAGATTAATTTGTTCGGAAACATTTTCTATATAGCTACAGACATTCCATTCGGGGATATTATGCGGTACTCTTTCTGGATTAAAGTAGTCAGCATTCTTTAAAAAAATAAACCAACTTATCTTTTTTACTTTACTAAAGAAGTAGTTTTCAAAAGCAACATCTGTCCTTATTAGAGCTAATAATTTCTCACTGTTTTTCTTTGAAACTTTGCTCGCGAGCAGACAATCTATCTCTTTTACACCATCATAATATCTCATAACGAGCTCTCTGGCATTGCGCTAATTACACCTGGTTTTATCGCAACCGGGTTAGTCTCAACTAATTTTTCAAATAATCTTTGAGGAAAAATATCCCACTTATCTTTATACACAATAGGTTTTATATTCATTTTCCCATTATAGAAATTGTTAAGTTCATTGTCTGCTTCGAAGTTCTCACCTCTTTTCATATGCTTTTTCACTTTTTCATCAATTTCTTTGTAAATTTCCGCAGATTCACTTATTATCCAATAGTGAGAATATCTTAATTGCGTTGACAAATTTAAGGAACGGAGAAATTCTTCAATATATTTATCCTTGAAACTGAACCCGATAAATATAACACTTCTTTCAGTGAATACTTTAGTTAAGAAATCTTCTACAATTGGGATACCAGGTTTTTTACTTATTGATGGATAGAAGTAATCATAGTCATCGGACTTAATAATACAAAAATTAATATCTTTATGTCCGTGTAAATAGACAATACAGTTACTAATATTATTTAACCCATAGCAACTGAAATACTGTTTCTTTAAATTTCTTTTTGGATGCACATCAATAAAAGCTTCTTCAATTGGTGAGTCATAATTAGTGGTTATATAAGAATCAAATACTTGCACCAATCTTTTATGAAACCATGTTGCTGATGTTTTCTTAGGCTCAATAACCTCAAATAACTTTTCATAAAACCGGTTTTTATCCAGATTTTTATTAAATAGTCTCGAAAATGTTTTAGGATAATCAACAGTCCCATTGCTGAGCTTACTCTTTCTTACATTTTTCACGTTAAGTGCTTTACACAACTGATCAAATAAATCACTCCAATTAGGTTCCCCTAAAGTAGTAGAGGGGCCAGCACCAATAAATGGAACAAATAAGTCCTTAGCAAAAGAATCTGTGAGATCTTTTAGATTACTAATATTCCGAGGATCATTAACGTATAAGTCATCAAATTTCATATAGTTAGGGATATTATATATATTTCTGTAATAGTTCAGCCCCTTTCCGCAAGTTAACAGTTCAAAGAAAGGGTTCTTGCATTCCAGATCATTCATATGCTATTGTTTAGCATATGAATTTGGATGTTAAATATCAAGGAAGGGTTGCAACAACAGAAGACACGGAATTCATCAAGAAATTGATTACCGGGAATCCTCTTGATAGTCGCCGCAGCATATCGAAAAAACTCTGCGAGGCATGGAATTGGGTTCAGCCAAACGGAGCCTTACGGGATATGGTTTGCAGAGGATTTCTGCTTCGGCTGGAATCAGCCG
>DRDE01000101.1 GCA_011040095.1 Nitrospirota bacterium | reverse complement strand
TTGGCTCTTACATCCTTCTTTTAAACAATTCGGCGGCCTTGGAAACGGATACCTCCGCCCAAGCCTTATTATTTCCTTGAAACATAACATGAAAAAAAGCGACAATACTATTCACCTTGCCCGAAGCTGTGGAGGTTCTTCGTCATCCAAACATAACTCTCCCTGCTTCGGGTTCCTTTCTTTGATCTTTGTTCCGGTTATTTTAATCTGAATGGCTTATTCTTTGGGTTGGCTTATTTTGATTAATTTGCGGCTTGGGGGGTTAGTTTAATTTGCTATACAACAACCCTTGTCTCATCAACATTCATTGGAGGGAGTACTTGGGATCACGCCGAAACCCTTGCCATAGATTCCTCAGGGGATGTGTTTGTTGCAGGACGGACATTTTCATCTGATTATCCGACAACCGACGGGGCGTATGATACTACTTATAATGGCGGTGGCAGTGATGTCTTTGTATCAAAGCTTGACAATAATCTATCAACCCTTGTCACATCAACATTTATTGGAGGCAGGACTGATGATGATGCCTATGCCCTTGCCATAGATTCTTCAGGAGATGTGTTTGTTGCAGGATATACATATTCACTTGATTATCCGACAACTGAAGGCGCATTTGATACTACATATAACGGCAGTGATGTCTTTGTATCAAAGCTTGACAATAATCTATCAACCCTTCTCTCATCAACATTCATTGGAGGAGGGAGCTATTATGAAGAGGAGGCCTATGCCCTTGCCATAGGTCTTTCAGGGGATGTGTTTGTTGCAGGATACACAGAGTCATCTGATTATCCGACAACTGAAGGCGCGTTTGATGAAACATATAATGGCGGTGGCGGTGATGCCTTTGTATCTAAATTTGAGAGTAATCTATCAACCCTTCTCTCATCAACATTCATTGGAGGAAGCGAATTCGATGCTGCCCATACGTTTGCCATAGATATTTCAGGGGATGTATTTGTTGCAGGAAGGACAACTTCATCTGATTATCCGACAACTATAGGGGCATATGATACAACATTGAATGGCCGTGGTGATGCCTTTGTATCAAAGCTTGACAATAATCTTTCAAGTCTTGTCTTATCAACATTTATTGGGGGAAGTAGTAATGAAAGCTCTTCTGCCCTTGCCATAGATTCATCAGGGAACGTGTTTGTTGCAGGAACTACAGATTCAACCGACTATCCGACAACCGAGGGGGCGTATGATACTACTTATAATGGCGGTTACTGGGATATCTTTGTATCAAAGGTTGACAGTAATCTTTCGAGCCTTCTATCATCAACATTCATCGGAGGAAGTGATTATGATAATGCCTCTGCCCTTGCCATAGATTTTTTAGGGAATGTATTTGTTGCAGGAAATACAGAGTCATCTGATTATCCGACAACTGAAAGTGCATTTGATATAACACATAATGGTGGCCGTGATCTCTTTGTATCAAAGCTTGACGGCGATTTGTCGGTAGCTGAGATCCCGAATATAACTGTTACCCCTCTGAGCAAGGACTTTGGCAGTGTAGATACAGGCGCTTCAGCAAGCCGGATATTCACGATATCAAACATCGGCACAGCAGACCTTGTGATTAAGGCAGTATATTTGACGGGCACAAACCCCTACCAGTTCAGCATGCAAAATGACAACTGTTCAGGTGCGACAATTGCTCCCTCGGGAAGCTGCACATTTAACGCAGTGTTCAGCCCTACAAAGGAAGGGGCATTGAGTGCGCTCATAGGCATAGGGAGTGATGACCCCGACACACCAAGGCTTTATATAGAATTAACCGGCACAGGTATAGCAGTCGGAATTCCCGACATATCAGCAAGTCCTGCAAGCATGGATTATGGAGATGTAAATACAGGTTCTTCCGTGAGTCAGACATTTACAATATCCAACATCGGCACAGGATACCTTGTGATTAAAGCAGCATATCTGACAGGAACAAACCCCTACCAGTTCAGCATACGGAATGACACTTGTTCAGGTCAGACAATAGCGCCGTCAGGAAGCTGCACATTTGATGCAGTGTTCAGCCCGACAAGGGAAGGGGCATTGAGTGCATCCATAGGCATAGGAAGCGATGACCCTGACACGCCGAGGCTTGATATAGAGTTAACAGGCACAGGTATAGCAGTTGGAGAACCCGACATATCGGCAAGTCCTGCAAGCATGGATTTTGGAGATGTAAATACAGGTTCTTCCGTGAGCCGGACATTTACAATATCCAACATCGGCACAGGATACCTTGTGATTAAGGCGGCATATTTAACAGGCGCAAACCCCTACCAGTTCAGCATACGGAATGATACTTGTTCAGGTCAGATAATCGCGCCGTCAGGAAACTGCACATTTGATGCAGCGTTCAGTCCAACAAAGGCAGGTGCATTGAGCGCCCTCATAGGCATAGGAAGCAATGACCCTGACACACCGAGGCTTTATATGGATTTAACCGGAACAGGGCTTTAATTTTAGCACGAGGAATAAACAGCAGGTCAGGGGATCAGCAAAACTCTTTGCTGATCCCAGCCCCTATACCAGATTCTGAGTCCCGTATTTCAGGCAGACCCCTTTAATATCCGCTCAAGCAAGGCCCAGCGTTCATAAGCGCCGGCAATATCCTTTTCCAGCTTCTCGATCTTCGACTTTGTTTCAACCACCCTTAGACATTTGCAGACATGTTTGAACGATTGAGACTGTTTTTTATGGTATACTTCAACCCTGCATCTGCTATTAATTAAAGAAAGGAATTAACATAAAAATGAGCAATGAACCCGATAAAATTATTTACTCCATGGTCGGAGTAAGCAAATATTATGACAGGAAACCTGTCCTCAAAGATATCTATCTGTCCTATTTCTACGGAGCGAAGATAGGGGTTCTCGGTCTCAACGGGTCCGGGAAAAGCTCCCTTCTCCGTATACTCGCGGGAAGAGACAGGGAGTTCGACGGTGAGACAGTACTGTCACCCGGGCACACTGTAGGGCTGCTTGAACAGGAGCCGGAACTGGATGATACAAAGACAGTGCGTGAGATCGTTGAAGAAGGGGTAAAAGAGACAGTAAACGCACTTAATGAATACAACCTTATCAATGAAAAATTCGCCGAGCCCATGTCCGACGATGAGATGAGCAAACTGATTGAACGTCAGGGAGAGGTGCAGGAGAAGTTAGACGCGCTGGACGCGTGGGACCTGGATTCACGTCTGGAGATGGCCTTGGACGCCCTGCGCTGTCCTCCGGGAGACACCCCTATCAAAGTCGTATCCGGGGGTGAAAGGAGGCGTGTCGCCCTTTGCAGGCTGCTCCTTCAAAAGCCGGACATCCTGCTCCTGGACGAACCCACAAACCACCTGGACGCAGAGACCGTGGCCTGGCTGGAGAGCCATCTTCAGGGCTATCCCGGCACAATCATCGCAGTGACACATGACCGCTATTTCCTCGATAATGTGGCCGGATGGATACTGGAACTCGACAGAGGACAGGGCATACCCTGGAAAGGCAATTACTCATCCTGGCTGGAGCAGAAGAAAAACCGTCTGCAGCAGGAAGAGAAGACCGGGAGCGAAAGGCAAAAAACACTCCAGCGTGAACTTGAGTGGATACGGATGACCCCTAAGGGACGCCATGCCAAAGCAAAGGCGCGTATTAATTCCTACGAGGCGCTCCTCGGTCAGGATACGGAGAAAAGATCAAGAGAACTCGAAATCTATATTCCGCCCGGACCCCGTCTGGGCGATGTGGTTATAAGCGCCGATAATGTGACAAAGGCATATGGCGACAATATTCTTATGGAAGGATTAACATTCTCCCTTCCCCCCGGAGGTATTGTGGGGATCATCGGACCGAACGGGGCAGGAAAGACTACTCTGTTCCGTATGATCACCGGCCGGGAAAAGCCGGATTCCGGAATCTTCAAAACCGGAGAAACCGTAAAACTCGCATATGTTGACCAGAGCCGTGATGACCTTGATCCCGGCAAGTCCATATGGGAGGTCATCTCTGACGGGCTGGATGTTGTTCAACTCGGCAAGAGGGAGGTCAACTCACGGGCTTATGTGGCGCGTTTCAATTTCTCAGGGAGCGACCAGCAGAAAAAACTTTCAATGTTGTCGGGAGGTGAAAGAAACCGCGTCCATATGGCACGGATGCTCAAGGAAGAGGCGAATGTCCTGCTGCTTGACGAACCCACCAATGATCTGGATGTAAACACCATGCGCGCCCTGGAAGAGGCATTGGAGAATTTTGCCGGATGCGCCGTAGTCATCAGCCATGACCGCTGGTTCCTCGACCGTATCGCTACCCACATACTTGCCTTTGAGGGTGACAGCCGGGCAGTCTGGTTTGACGGGAATTATTCGGAATACGAAGCGGACAGGAAAAAACGTCTCGGCGCAGCCGCGGACCGGCCTCACCGGATTAAGTACAGGCGCTTGACCAGGGGATAAGGTAAGGGATGTGAGAGGAGATTAAACCGGCTTCTTTGGCATTCTCAATCGCTTCTTCCATTGTATCTCCCTGTGTAAAACACCTGTCAAGAGCAGGAACAGTAACATCATATCCGCCATCTTCTGATTCCTGCAGAGCAACATTAAATTTCATTTAGATCCCCCCCTGTCACAATATGATTCTTATGTCAATTTCTCTTCTTTTTTGGCTTATCGTGTAAGAGTGTGGGTAAAGTCGTATTAAAAGGATATACTTCTTGTTAATTCCCCACTTTAGAAAAGGGGGGCAAGGGGGGATTTGAAGACGTTTGGTGGTAAGCATGTTGTAAGGACACCGGATTTCATGCTATTTGTAAATTCAACTTACAAATAGCAATATCCCGGTAAGGTTATGTTAGATACGGATTTAGCTGATCTTTATGGCGTTACCGTAAAGAGACTGAACGAACAGGTTAAGCGTAATTTGAATCGTTTTCCACCGGACTTTATGTTTCAGTTAAATGAAGAAGAACATCAATCTTTAAGGTCGCATTTTGCGACCTCAAAGAAAGGAAGAGGTCGTCACCGGAAATATTTACCTTATGTCTTTACAGAACATGGGACAATTATGCTTGCTAATATTTCAAAATCTAAAACCCACAAGAGATTTTTATAAATAGGGTGTCAAATTTCTCTTTAAATATCAGACAGTTACAGATAGACAATTTTTAGTGTGGCGGTTTGCTAAAACCTCTGTGTCTATATCATATTACGGACAGTCAATCTTCTCTCACCTTAAGACAAACCTCTTTTATAAACGAATCTGACAGCCACAGACCGGCAGCTTGAAGCTTATTGAGACTATCTTTTACAGATGAGACAAAACCTCTTCTTTTTGCAAGCAATATGATCCCTACAGTGCCTATATGGTGACAGCCCAATGATGCTGCACACCTCCTGGCTTCCCGATCATCTATCACAGCATAAAATTTAGAGTTTTTCAGTGCGAACGAGAGCACAGAGCTTTCACCCTTACCCAGATCCCATGAGGCAACAGATTCTGAGATATTAATATTGCCGATTTGTTTTAGATGTTTAATTGTGGGGAAATCTATCGCGCCTTTTGCTGTAACTTCCTGATAAACCTTATCAGGAACTATTATTTCAGTAAACAGCTTAGGCAATAAATCTAATAGTCCGCTCTTGAGAAGGCATATTAAGGGAGAAGTGTCAACAACAATATGCTCAATCCGCATTTCGGAGTTCGTCTTCTATATCTTCTGCAGTGTATTGAAAAGGAGAGACTTTAAAGCGGGAGAGTGAGGATATAAATTCTTCACGTGTAAGGCCTGCTATTTCAGCAGCCTTTTCCTGAGATATTATCTCCATTTCATACCATTTAACCGCTGCCGCAAGGCGTAATTCTTTTGCAAACTCGCCTGGATCTTTGCGAAGAGCTGAAAATGCCCCTTCCGGCATATCAAGTTTCAATGCTACCGACATATAACCGCCTCCTTAACCTCATTGATATTAAGATTAGTATACCAAAAAATGGGGTTTTTCTAAAAACTAATCTTACACCCGGAATCACTGTTCGCGTTGGGGCGGAATATTCATCTCTGCGTCATATCGCAGGTGCACTGATTTCAGCTATGAAAGAAAGCTTTCTCTATCCCCTTTGCTTTTGTATATATATTTTCTCTAATTACCTCCTTATGTAATATGATAATGGACTCCCGGATATTTTATGCGTAAAGGTCTCATCATACCATGTCCCCCGACATTTATTACAATTACGGGAAAACCCCTGGCAAGCTCACGAACTGTTTGTGCCGCATCACGCCTGACAAGCATGCTGTAAGGACACCGGATTTTATGCTATTTGTACAAATAGCAAGGCTGGCATTAGTTTATAACCTCAGGATTGGCATATCTTTTAAACATACTGTTTGCTCAATGGCTTGAGTAATTTTGTAGATGTAAAATCTAATACGCCTCTATCTGAAATGCAAGGAAATCTCGGAAGCTGCATGGCTTGGTGTTACTGTCGAGAATAAGCATCACGGAATCCCCCGCATCAGTAAATTGAGAAAAGTGAAAGCGAAAGTTCACTTTTTATCCATAGAGCCATTGCTTGAAGGTCTGGGAGAGTTTGATTTGAGCGGTATCCACTGGGTCATTGCCGGTGGCGAATCAGGATCGAAAGCCCGCCTGATGAAGCCGGAATGGGTTCTGAATATTCAATACCAGTGTAGCAGGCAAAAAGTTCCTTTCTTTTTTAAGCAATGGGGCGGATGGGGGGCGGATGGGGTGAAGCGGGACAAGAAGAGCAACGGGAGATTGTTGCGTGGGCAGACGTGGGATGAGGTTCCGCGATTTTCGCAGCAGGCCTGTCTTTTATAGTTCAGGAGGTAAGTCCATATATTTGTTCACAATAAGATAATAACGTGTGCGAGTCAGGTTTAGTTACTAACGCATTATATTATTGTCTGCTGAAGAATGTAGACACTACCCACGCTACCCATGTAATTGCCAAATATCTTTACTGCCCATGGCGTGAGCCACGAAGGGGCTGGTTAATAACCATTAGATCTGAAATAAAACATATGGACACGGCGTGAAACCGAAGATTTTCTGGTCCGCTTAGAGCGGAAAGGGTCGGGCTTAAGATGTAGTGAGCATGACCTTAATCCTGATGGGTGACTATGTGCAGTGAAGGCTGACACCGAAACTAAATGAAAGTACGGCAATGGTGAAGACATTCGGTAACTAAGAAAAAGACGTGAAAAGTTCCTTTTCACGTATAGGGGTGCTTTTTTGCTTGACAACGACCCTTTAAATGGGTGACACCGATTTTTGAGTAAAGAATCTCTGCCGCCTTGAGGACGATATAAGTTGCAAGGTCTTTGAGCTTATAAATTATCAGGCGGAGCGTCTTCGGTTATTATCCTGTCCAGCTTCTCTAATTTATCAATAAATGGATGGCCCTCTTTTCTGGCAAGCTCGATATTTTTCTTAAAACTCCATCCAATGGATCTGACCCCTGCTTTTATTAGTTTTACAAGCTCTTCATAAGCTGTTTCGCCGTATTCCTTATAGAAATTCGCGTACCTGTAAAACCATAGTTCGGCAAGCAAAGCGGGTACTTCAGGCTTTAAATTAAATGTCCTCTCAATTAGTTTTTTACCTTTCTCTTTTCTGCCGGTAATAATCAATAGCTGCGCATAGTTGCCTGTAGCGTTTGCACTGTTCGGATCAAGTTCCAATGCCTTTTTATAGTATTGCTCTGCCTTATCATAGTCCTTCTTGATTGTATTTAAGAAATTGGCATAGCCGCCTGTAACATTTGCACTGTTCGGATCAAGCTCCAATGCCTTTTTGTAGTATTGCTCTGCCTTATCATAGTCCTTCTTGATTGTATTTAAAAATAGTGCATAATTGCCTACACTAATTTCATAGTTCGGGTCAAGTTCCAATGCCTTTTTATAGTATTGCTCTGCCTTATCATAGTCCTTCTTGATTTCATATAAGAAATTGGCATAGTTGCCTGTAGCATTTGCACTGTTCGGATCAAGCTCCAATGCCTTTTTGTAGTATTGCTCTACCTTGTCATAATCCTTTTTTATTTTCCATAAGAAAATGGCATAACTATTGAGCAACTCTGGGCTTTTCGGGAATTCCTTTATGCCGTCCGTATATATTTTGTCTCTCTTTTCAATATCCTTTTCAGAGGTTGCGTCCAGCCGAACAGACCACCAGTCCCTTTTCCTCTTTCCAATGGTCTCCTTTAATGCCTTTGCTGTATCGTTTCCCTTTGCTTCGCGCTTCTGGATATCCTCTATCTGATCCTTGTATCTCTGCGCCCTCTGCATTGCCATCTCGATTATCTTTCCGTCAAGGAGGTCGTAGCTGAGTCTGGTGTTCATCTGGAGCATCATCTCATCAAAGCCTTCTATAAGCACAAGATAACCGTTATGCCTTGCCAGCAGGTTTTTTATCTTTTCGGCCGGCTCACCGTCCTTTTCCCTGAAGAACCAGAATACACTTCCCTCAATCTTCTCAAGAGACTCAAGGAAGGCCATGAGGCTCCCGTCATTTCCTCCATAGCCTATCACAAGCGGTGTGTAGATATTCAGGATGTTGGTCAGTGCCTTTTTCCAGCTTTCGTGAAGTTCATTGGTATCGGATGATGAGCTTTTTGGGGCATAAAAAAGGTCCCTGTGAATCTTTGCGATGAGAGGCCTCATGATCATGGGCGTTATGAAGCCCGTTAAAGATTCATGTCCGCAGACAAGAGGCTTTTTTTGCGTATAGGTAAACATGGCGTCTTCTATCATGCTGTCGAAGTTTGTGGTTATTGCAACTTTATGCTCGGTATTTGCGAGAATTTGCACCAGCACCGAATAGCCGCAGCTCGGCTCTCTTCCCTCCATGGTCTTTGCAAGGAAAAAGAACCCCTCCTTCGGGTCTATCTCGAAACGCTTGTCATAAATCTGAGGGTAATGGGTTGCGGGATTTTTCTCGTCTATGCCCTCTTTCTTCATCCATTGATTGACGTCTTCAGAAGGATAAATTTCTTTGATCTCTCTCAGCCATATCTCCGCAAGCTCGCCGCCAGTGGGAATGCCGGATTGTTTTGACGCTCCAGCGCCGATGATGAAGCAGTATCTCCTATCCGCCCTCTCATCCTTGATGAAATGAGACAAAAAGGTTTGTAGTGACATGTTCCTTGCTTTATTCACGGATCACCTGAATTGATATGTTTTGATTTCAACAAGAATTGTCTTGGTCAATGATAGAGCCCCTCATACATCGCACCTTGTGAAAATCTGATTTAACTATTACCGAATGATGATTAAATATACTTGGTGATACAAGGGAAATGCAAGAATAAATTAAACAGAAAATGTAGTGGGTGGTCTACGTTCTTCAGAAAAATCTGTAAAACGTAGACCCCGACAAAGGACAAAATGAAAGACGGATTAATTCTTAATTGTCTCGTATCTGACCCCACAGATATATGGCATGTTCCCGTATCTCAGGCGGACTCCTTTAATATCTGCTCAAGCAAGGCCCAGCGTTCATAAGCGTCGGCAATATCCTTTTCCAGTTTCTCGATCTTCGACTTTGCTTCAGCCACCCTGCTTCCATTACTTCCTTCCCAATCGAATAGGTGTCAATGTTTTTTTTGTTACCGAACACTTATGGATTTGTTGCCGACTGTTTCTGAGACAAGCCTCTAAACTTAATGCTATAATTTTTTAACATGCAGAAAAATAATGATATAAAGAGGATAGTCGGTTATTTTAAGGGCAGAAAAGAGGTGTCGGCATTATATCTCTTTGGAAGTCTTGCAAATGGCGGGGCGAGAAGGGAAAGCGACATTGACCTGGCTGTCCTGATTGACGAAAAACTGATGGAAAAAAAGAGCTTTAACCGCCTGAAAAACGATTATTACCAAGCCTCGCCTGCTTTTTCTCTTCGTTCAGTAGATATTGTAATTCTCAACACTGCTTCACTGCCACTCAGGCACCGAATTTTAAAAACAGGGAAAATACTTTTTGATAGAAATAGAAAATTCAGGGTAGATTTCACCACTAAATCAATTATTCGGTACCTGGACTTTAAGCCGATAGAAGATATATTCAGAAAAGCCGTAGCAGACCGTTTCAGGAGGGCGTCTGTTGGTAGATAAATCACTTATCACAAAAAAGCTGGAAAGAGTCGGGTCATACCTGGAGCAAGTGTACAGGAAAAAAGATCCCGGTATAGCGGCTTTCTTAAAGGATAGGGATATCCAGAGTATAATTCTTTTCAATATCATTCAGGCCATCCAGTCTTGTATTGACATCGGAGCTCACATTATCAGCGATTCGCAGTGGGAAACTCCGTCTACGCAGGCTGAAATATTTGAAATACTTGCAGAGAACAAAGTCATTACAAAATCACTTGCGAAAAAGATGATCCAGATGGCTGGATTCAGAAACAGAATTGTGCATGAATATGAAAAGACAGACATGAAAATCGTACACACTGTCTGGAAGAAACATCTCACAGATATTAAGAAATATTGCAAAGCTGTAGTCCTGAAGTATAATTTGTAAGTCTAACGATTTGC
>DRDE01000100.1 GCA_011040095.1 Nitrospirota bacterium | reverse complement strand
GGCATATATCAACCATGAACGTACCGCCGGTCGTGCGGTCACTTATCCACAGTTCCCTGCCGTTTGTCCCGTCATCCGCGGAGAAATAAAGCGGGTTTATGCGGAGAAAATCCCAGGGATAGGAGCCCCCTTCGGGATTAATATCCGAGATCATCACTGTTCCGGCCGCGGTCCCGTTACTTATCCACGGCTCCCATGAGTCCGCTCCATTGCTTCCTTCAAAATAGTAAAACCCTTGTTCGCCGGATGCCGCACCTCCCTCTTCCCCGGTATGACCGCCCTGACATGCTGTAAATATCAATGCCATTAACAAAACAAACCACAACAATACCGCCTTCTTCATAACTCCTACCTCCATTTATGTATGATTTTTTAAGAACAGACATAAAGATACGTATGTATGTACTAACATAAAAAAGCCTTGTATGTCAATGGAAAAGGGCCTAGTATAGGATACGCGGAAATACCCTGGCGCAGAATGTCAGGATTGAGAAACGTGATCGCTCATGAATATTTCGGAATTGATCTAAAGATTATCCTGACAGTATGTTTAAACTCGTACTCCATTTTATATATTTTAAAAATAGAGCTTGTTTTTTAAAGTATAGTATGTAAAAATAGAACTTAATGGAAAGACAGGTAGAAAAGGTTATTATTTCCCGGCTTGCCAAATGGCGCTCAGTTGCTCTTTTAGGTTCGAGACAGGTGGGCAAGTCGTACCTTTTAAAAAAGATTCTCAAGCGCCATAATGGCGCTATCCTGTCATTTGATGACCCTCTGGAGAGAGTAGAAGCCGCAAAAGACCCCCTGAGGTATCTGGAACATTGGTATCAACCCGGAAGATATTTGTTTATCGATGAGGCAGCCAAGGTTCCGGAAATTTTCAGTGCAGTAAAAATCCTTATTGATCGTTATGACCCGGAGCCAACGGGTATCTGCCTTGCCAACTCCGGGAACTATTTATTACTCCGCAGGATTAAAGAGTCGCTTGCCGGAAGGGTCAGCCTTTTACCAATTTATCCTCTTTCCTGGCAGGAATTGGCTGGCGAAAAACAGACACCCGGCCTCTTTGCAATCATCAACAATAATATACCTGCTGAAATTTCACCACCTGTATCGCCTGTGGAGACAAACCGGCTAAGAGAGGAGAGGATTCTATGGGGTGGTTATCCAACACCATGTCTGGTGACTGACAGGGACGCACGGATTATCTGGAGCAGTGATTATGTAAGAACCTATATTCTCCCGATAGTGGTTGAGCAATTTAATATACGTGATGTGGCGGCATTTGAGCAGGCAGCGCAAGTCTTATTTGCCCAGAACGCGCAATTTATTAATTCCAGCAGATTAGCGCAATTGATTGGAGTTAGTCAGCCGACTGCATCCAATTATACATACCAGTTGAAGGCAATGATGGTCATAGAGTTAGTAAATGTTTTTTTAAGAAATCCGGCCAAGCGTCTGGTAAAACAACCAAAACTTTATGTAACAGATCCTCTCCTCCTGCATCAACCTCTCGGAACAGGCTTTTCTCTTCAATCAGCAGCAACCCGCGGGCAAATTGGGCGTATTTACGAATCATTTATCTTCAGTGAAATAAAAAAGACACTGGTTAATTACGATATTCATGCCGAGAGCTTCACCTGGAGAACACAAGATAAAGCAGAGGTTGACATTGTGCTGTCAACAACAGACGGGCTTATCCCTTTCGAAGTTAAATGGTCAACAGAACCCTCTCGCAGAGATGCCTCAGGATTACATTCATTTTTATCGTGTTATCCGGAAATTAAAAACGGGTACATCATTTATCCTGGTGAGAAGATAATAAAAATTACAGAAAAAGTGTTTGCAGTGCCTGATTGGTGGTTGTTTGGCTGTTGAAAAAGCCTGAGAATCGTGCAATTCAGCTCAAAAGTAAACACAGGGCTTTATGCCCTGTGTTTACTTTAAAAAGAATTCTGTTATGAACAGATTTGTGAAATATATGAATTTTTCTACATGCAATTGCTGATATCCGCTACTATTTCACACAATTCAGCCCATTTGGAAGTCCGGGGTTGATATCAGCTATCATAACTGTGCCTGCTGTTGTGCCGTCACTCTTCCACGGTTCACATCCGTTTGTTCCGTCATCGGCACTAAAGAATAATGTTCCGTTGACATTGGTTAGATCATTCGGTGACGAACTGGAACTGTCGGGATTTATGTCTTTGACCATAACCGTGCCTGCGTCAGTGCCGTCGCTCTTTCATAGTTCATAACCGTTTAAAACATCATATGCCTGGAAAAACAAAGTACCGTTAACATTGGTTAGATCATACGGATACGAACTACCGCCGGGATTTATGTCTTTGACCATGACCGTGCCTGCAAGCGTGCCGTCACTTTTCCAAAGCTCATAACCGTTTGTCACGTCATTTGCCCTGAAAAACAATGTGCCGTTTACATTGGTCAGATAAGACGGGTCTGACGAGCAGGCGCCGGGGCATATATCAACCATGAACGTACCGCCGGTCGTGCGGTCACTTATCCACAGCTCCCTGCCGTTTGTCCCGTCATCCGCGGAGAAATAAAGCGGGTTTATGCGGAGAAAATCCCAGGGATAGGAGCCCCCTTCGGGATTAATATCCGAGATCATCACTGTTCCGGCCGCGGTCCCGTTACTTATCCACGGCTCCCATGAGTACGCTCCATTACTTCCTGTAAAATAGTAAAATTTGCCGGATACTCCATTGCCTCCGCTTTCCCCGATATTAGCGCCCTGACATGCTGTAAATATCAATGCTGTTAACAAAACAAACCACAACAATACCGCCTTCTTCATAGCTCATGCCTCCATTTATGTATGATTTTTCAAGAACAGACAAAAGATACGTATGACAGAAACTAACAAAAAAAGGCTGTATGTCAATAAAAATATATTACCATTTAGATACCTGGAGCTATTGGGAATCCAGGAAGGTATTAAACCGATAACACCTTTTTCATTTTTGCAATTCATGGAAGAGGCTGAACAGCAGGTCCCAGATACGTCTGTCATTGGGGCCGCGAATTTTTTCAACATCCAGAACGCTCTCCATGTCAATGCCGCCGGGTAATTCAGCCGACTTATATATTTGATCTTTCGGCTCTCTGTTTAATCTGGTCCATTTTGCTTTTCCATTTACAGCTATATTGATCATAGCGGCCGCGTGCCCATAATAATATGCCAACTCATGGTCATTTTTCGCCTGTACACGCTCGTAGACACCTTTAAAGTTCCCGATAAAATTAACAGCGCACCTCTCGCTGAAAAACTCGTCTGTTGTCCGGTAATCCTTCCCTGCCCCTACCTTCGCGTTAATAACTTTGTTCCTCCATATACTTTTAATATCCCTGGTATGAGGCTTTATGTCCGGAGCGTCTATCAGGTCTTCAGGACAGTGAGGCCCTTCGTCATCAAGAAGGAAAATAATTTTTTCGCCAATTTCTTTATATTTTTCTCTGCCTAAAACTCCTGATGCCAGAGTAATCCCGTTTGAATGCGACCAGACACCCACCATATCAGGATCAACATTAGGATGGTTAAGAATACTTGCCAGTACAGTGGCTGCATCATCCTGGTCCTTAAACCCGTTATAATCTCTTATCCTGGATCCTGTTTTTTCTTTCAATTTAGGCTCTGTATCAAAGGCCACGATGATCAGTCCGTCTGAAGCCGCTTTTTTTGCCAGTCTGTTATTCAACAGAAATGTGCTGACGCCCCACCCTCCTGCTATCCGCAAAACTGTTGGAAAGCGTTTTTCAGGATATTTGGAAAACCTGGGCCTGACAGAACGAACGCGTATGTTGTAACCGTGCCTGCTTTTCAGATTAAAAGTAACGTCTTCTATCTCAAAATCATTGTCTTTGCTTAATTCAATCTTTTCCAGGCAATCTCCGCAATCCGCCTGAGACCCTGAAAAAGCAGGTTTTTGAAAAACAAAAAGTGCGGCAATACCCGCGGCAATAATTGAAATTAAGATTTTTTTGTTCATCCTATTAGACATTTCCATATCCATTTGATTCTCTTAAATCTCATTGTGCTGCCTCCACAAAAACAGGGCTTTCTGTTAATTTCATTTTATATGCGTCCATTGTTGTTTCGCTTCCGAGATAATCAGTCACAAAAACTGTTCCTGTTATTTCGGGAGGAATTGAACAACTTCCAGAGTCGCACCATAATACATAAACATTTTTCCCATTAACTGAAAATTTATATTGCCCATCAGATATTTTTTTAATTGAATTAAATCCTTCAATTTTAGATATCAATGTCTTATAAGCATAATATGTATCTGTTTTCTCGCCTTTTTCAATAATCCAGCTCGGACACTCGCTAACCCTCCAAAAAAGCTTTTTAAAACCAGCGAACAATCCGGAAGAATAAAGCTTAATCAATGCCTGGCCCATATTATTCGTTGTGCCGCAGTTTAAGGAGCCGAACTCTGTGCTCCAGACAGGTTTGCCTGGAAATCCAAAACCGGAAAACAGTGAGCTAACCTCAGAATAAATATTTCCCAGCTCATCATACCATCCTGTAGCCTCTCCTCCCGCGTGAGTATCAATTATATCAAAGCATCCGGATTGAACGCATTCGGGCCTGTTCTGAAGCGAAGACAAAATATTGCTGTAGTAATCTTCGACAGCAGTATTATAACCAGCCATTCCTGCCACGACAACTTCGCAATCCTGGCAGTTTTCTTTAATTATACTGTAAGACCTGCTCAGTAATTCAGCATAGTTTTCAGGAGTATCAATATAAAAGTGACCATTATAAGAAGGTTCATTCTCAAGCTGCCAGTACCTGATTCTGCTTCCATAAAGCCCTATAGCTGTTTTAAGAAAATCTTCATATTTTGTCCAGTTGCACGGATTAAGCCTGTCACAAAATCCATCATTTCCTGTGCACTTACCGCAGGATATCTGGTCCTGAGTATTCATTGATGTTATTGAAACCATTAATTTTATGCCTAGCGAATCTGCTGTATCAACACACCCTTCAAATGCAGACCAATCATAAACCCCATCATAATTTGGCTCAATCAAATCCCAAACAAGCCCGCATGGGTTGGCCGTATTTCTTTTATATTTCACACCAATTCCATTTAACCCTTCATAGCCTCCGTGCGCGCCAAAAGGAGAATCACCAGAAAAAAATGTTGTCGCATCTGTACAACTACCGTTACAACAATAATCTTCATCAGAAGCATCCAACCAGGATCCAGAGCATGTCTGAGAAGAAGAACAGACATTTCCTCCGAGTTCAGAGCAGGTTTGTGAAGATAAACTATCTCCAGCATCTCCATCGCCTCCACATCCTAACATCATGCCGAGCAGGAGAAAGCAGAAGATAACTTTCCATACTATTTTTTTTAGTCTCACTGTACTGCCTCCACAAACACAGGGCTTTCACCCGGTGTTATTGGCCTGCCCGTTAGATCCAAAATAATCCCACCTTGCAACATATCCTGAGCGTCGTCAAAGGGTTTAGTGAGCCTGTATATATCATTTCCCCTGCACATGGTTACTGCGTATATAGTTTGATCAGATGAACTGCTGGAGGAGCAAGGTCTTCTTTCGTCTGAAATGTAGAGACACCTGAGCCTTCCCCTGACTCAACAAGTTCCAGGCAAAGAGAATCATTGATCACATACCTTTCGTAAGTGTAAGTTGCTGTGCCCCAGGGAAGGTCCCTGATCATGAGGTTGTAACCTGTATGTTCTGATCTCAAATCACCGATTATCACCTGAACCATCCGGTCATCAGGAGATCTCCCGGCTATTACAGCATAACCTGCTGCCGTATTACTTCCATCCGCGTTTATTCGGACCGGCGTATTCTCAGATAACCATTTAAATGCCTTAAAGGAACATGTTGGTATTTTTAATGTCAGGCCGGGGTCGGGATTAATCATATTGAAACCGCCGTCATCAGGTGTCGTAATCTCGTTCCCATCGATCCGGTAGCGAAAAGCCATATCAATGGGTGAGTCCTGCATATATGTCAGGGCAGCGGCATAAAAGGCCGCGCCCGAGGCATTGGCATTTTCGGGGTGAGTTCCGCTGCCGAACATACCCCACTCCGTAAGTAAATTCTCACCAGTCAGAGAGTGCTTATCCATTTCTATCTGCCACGCCTCCCCCTCGGTCATAAAGATCTCAGGTATTCCGTAGTTGTAGAGATGCCAGGAGATAAAATCAGGGTCAAGCCCTTTGTTCGCGCAATACTCAAGGAATGCTGTGCGCCACTCACGATCTATACCTGCAAAACCGCAGCAACCAATCTTCAGGTCAGGGTAATAACCCTTTAGAATGGAGAATACCGTGTCAAAAAATGCAAACCACTGCTCACGGGTACCGGCCCAGAAAACGGAAAGATCCGGTTCATTGAAAATCTCCCAATACCGGATATTGTAATAATGGCCGTTGTCCCAACCTTCATTAAAATGCATAATGATGCGGCGAGCTGCTTCAGCCCAGCGCACAG
>DRDE01000099.1 GCA_011040095.1 Nitrospirota bacterium | reverse complement strand
GGATATTTTTTCGGGTGAGGCGGATGTTGTAGTGTGTGACGGCTTTGTAGGTAATATTGCGTTAAAGGTCAGCGAGGGGCTGGCTGAAACAATAGCCATGATGTTAAAAAGAGAGGTTATGGAGAAGGCGGCATTGGCCGGGAAGGAAGGATCGCTATTAATAAAAGAGGCATTCGGTAACTTAAAGAAAAGGACTGATTATTCCGAGTACGGGGGGGCGCCGTTGTTGGGAATCAGCAAGCCATGCATAATCAGCCACGGCCGCTCAACGGCAAAGGCAATAAAAAATGCCATCAAAGTTGCCGGCGTTTTCCATAAAAAACGTATCCTTGACGTTATATCAAAGGAATTTAACGAAGGACTTTCACGGAGGGAGATAATTGCCTCTGAAGAGTAGGATAACAGGCACCGGCTCTTATGTCCCTGAAAAGGTCCTTGATAATTTTGATCTGGAAAAGAAAGTAGATACATCTGACGAGTGGATTATCGAGAGGACAGGCATCAGGGAACGAAGAATTGCAGAGAGTGCGGAAACCACATCAGACCTCTCCCTCGAAGCTTCAAAGAAGGCGCTTCAGGCAGCGGGTGTTAAACCGAAAGAAATTGATCTGATTATTGTTGCAACAATGACCGGTGATATGCCGATGCCTTCAACCGCGTCCATCCTGCAGAGAAAACTCGGCGCAAAAAATGCCGGTGCGTTTGATCTTAATGCAGCATGCAGCGGCTTCCTTTACGGCCTTTCAGTGGCGGATAATTTTGTAAAGGCAGGCACATTTAAAAAAATCCTTCTTGTCGGGGCCGAGGTAATGTCGAAATTCATAGACTGGAAAGACAGGACAACATGCGTATTATTCGGCGACGGAGCAGGCGCCGTGGTGCTGGAGGCTACAAGCGGGAAAAGGGGAATATTATCAACCCATATTTATTCGGACGGTAACTTGTGGGATTTTATCTGTCTGCCAGGGGGCGGCTCTGAACATCCCCCTTCATTAAAAACAATAAAAAACAGGATGCATTTTGTGAAGATGAAGGGTAACGAGACATTTAAGGTAGCTGTCAGGACACTGGAGAAGCTTGTTATAAATACATTGAAGGTTAATAATGTAAAGCCGTCCGAGCTTGCAATGCTGATCCCCCACCAGGCGAATCTCAGGATAATAAGCGCAACCGCCAAAAGGCTGAAGCTGTCTATGAGCAGGGTTGCCATAAATCTTGACAGATATGGAAACACATCAAGCGCATCAATACCGATCGCCCTTGATGAAGTGGTGAGAGACGGAAGAATCAGGAATGGAGAGTACATTCTTTTAGAGGCATTCGGCAGCGGACTGACCTGGGCATCGGCGTTAATTAAATGGTGATAAAAGTAGAAAAATCAAAAATCAAAAATAAAATATCAAAATTATGGAAAAAAGAAATATTAATTAAAATAGTAAGTTCCTTAAATTATACATTTTGATTTTTTGTTTTTAATTTTTCCGGAGGGGGGTGTATGGACTATTTTTTAAATGAAGAACAATTGATGATAAGGGATCTGGCGCGGCAGATAGCTGAAGAAAAAGTTATGCCTGTCAGGGCTGAGCTGGATGAAAAAGAAGAGTTCCCGCGGGAGATTATGAGCGCTCTTGCACAGTCGGATTTTTTCGGAATTTATATTCCCGAGGAATATGGGGGATTCGGAAAAGGGAGTTTTGAATTAATTCTGGCTATCGAAGAACTGAGCAGGGCATGTCTCGGGGTATCGACGACATTTGCGGCAAATGCGCTCGGAACTTATCCGATCCTTCTTTACGGTTCAGGGGAACAAAAGAAGAAATACCTTCCCGACATTGCATCAGGCAAAAAGCTCGTTGCATTTGCGCTTACAGAGGCAAGCGCAGGCAGTGACGCTGCAGGCGTGCAGACTACAGCGAAACTCGAAGGCAGCGAATATGTCCTTAACGGGACAAAACAGTGGATAACCAATGGCGGCGAGGCTGATATTTATACCGTGATTGCAATGACGGACAAGGGTAAAGGGGCAAGGGGGGCATCCGCTTTTATTGTTGAAAAAGGCACCCCCGGATTCAGCTTCGGCAAGAAAGAAAACAAGATGGGTATCAGGGCGTCATCGACAAGGGAGCTGTTATTTGAAGATTGTCGTATCCCGAAGGAAAATATCATTTCCAAACAGGGAATGGGTTTTATAGTGGCAATGAAGACCCTTGACAGTTCAAGGACAGGGGTCGGCGCCCAGGGAGTCGGTGTTGCGCAGGGGGCGTTTGAAACAGCAGTGGATTATGCAAAAGAGAGACAGCAGTTCGGGCAGCCCGTAATCAGTATCCAGGCTGTTCAGCACATGCTTGCCGATATGGCAACCCAGATTGAAGCGGCGCGGGCTTTAGTATACGCAGTTGCCAGATTTATAGACAGCGGCGCCAGAGATGTGTCAAAAAATTCTGCAATAGCAAAGCTGTTTGCCACGGATGTTGCAATGAAAGTCACTGTAGACGCAGTGCAGGTAATGGGGGGAGCAGGGTATATGAGAGAGTATCCCGTTGAAAAGATGATGCGTGACGCAAAGATCCTGCAGATATATGAAGGGACAAACCAGATACAGAGAAATGTTATCGGCCAGGCCCTGATAAAAGAGACGGCAAAGAAAAAATAAATGCAATTTATTTGATACAATATTTTTAATAGTTAAAAATAACGGTAATAGTTCAGCGCCCCCCTTTTCCAAAGGGGGAAGGTCCTGTTCGGTCTTGAGGGTAATGCAAAGGAAGAGGGACCTGAACTATTACAAATAACGTAACATGATATAAAACGGACCATGAAGGTAAAAAATATATTCATGTTTTTAATCGTTATGCTTTTAACCGGCCTCTATGGTTGTGTC
>DRDE01000098.1 GCA_011040095.1 Nitrospirota bacterium | reverse complement strand
CTTGGATTAAATGCCCCTTTTTGTGCCATGGAACAGGCTAACGTGCACATATTACAGCCTGTACATTGGTCAATCTCAGCTATAACATGTTCAATCCGTTGCAATTATCCCCCCGCTAAAGGTAATAAGATTGATAGCTCATCTTTATTTGATAAGAAAATAGATTTATTTTCCTTAATGACTTCGCCATTAATAGATATAATTAGAGATTCTGCAATTTCATTTGTTTCTTTGAATAAGAATTTTCTCATTTTTTCTCCATAATCATTAGAAATATTTCTCAAAAACTCGATGAGCGAAACGGGTTCTTTTAGTTCCATTTCTAATTCATCTTTTCCGACAATATCACGCAGATTGGCATAAAGTTTAATTTTCATTTTATTTCCTCAATAAAAAATTTTGTGGGGAAGAGAATTCTCTTCCCCACAAAGTCCTCTGTTATTTTTTGAATGGCGGAGGGATACAACCACAACCGCATCCGCAATTAGATGTCTTAATTTCTTTTACAACATTGCCTAATGTTCCGTTTTTCTTGGTATCCTTTTTTGTATCTGCCATGCTTACTCACCTCCTTTCTCGGCGGAAGACGCTGATTCTAACTTGCTATTGACTATTACAAGTTCCGATTCTAAATTTCTTTTATATTCATTTAACCGTGTAAGCAGATCCTCCTTGCCTATAATTCTCTCCTCAAATTTCGCTTCACAACCACAATTATTATTTTTTAGACTTATAGCTATGCCCCCCTGGCACATAGGCCACCTCCTTTAAGTGTATTAGCATATACTTAAATTAAAAAGAAAAAATATAAGGTTACCCTGCCGCTTTTTCGAGGTCCCTGATTCTTTTTCCCACATCTTTTATTTCTTTTTCAAGTCTTTTTTTATATTCTAACAGCGCCTCTCTTGTCTCGGAAATCTGTTTTCTCTTGGCAAGTTTGCAGCCACATGTGCAGACCTTTAGTAGTTCCTGTTGGTACTTGTCGAGTTTATCTTTATTCAATGAATAGAAGATGTGATAACCTCTTCTTTCGTCTGTAACTAAACCGGCTTGCTTTAGCACGCGAAGATGCTGTGATACTGCTGATTGGCTAATCCCTAATGCTTCTGTTATTGTATTCACAGGGAGTGGCCCTGCCTTTAGCATTTCAATAATCTTTATTCTGGTTTCTACCGAAAGAACCTTAAAAGACTCGGCCTCAACTTTCATTTTTATTCCTTAAGTATATTATACTATACTTATACACTTTCTGGAAGCCAAAAGTCAAGAGTTTTTTTAAGCCTTTGTTTTTTAGCCGTTACCATGTCAGACAAAAACGTCATAAAAATTACACTATTGTATTAATTGGCTCCTGCAGGGTTATTCCAACTCTTTGAAAAATCACAACTTATTGATAGGTATACTATTTGCTTAGTTAATACATATCTTGTTGTTCATTATAAAGGGATAAGCTATATGACACATATAAACAGTCTCCTTGAAAACGGCTGCAACACGGACAAAAAGGAAAAGCTCTGCAGGAGCAGGGGCGGGGAATCATGCGCCTTTGACGGTGCAATGATAGTGCTTCAGCCCATAGCCGACACAGCCCATATAGTCCATGGTTCGATCGCATGCTGCGGCAACTCATGGGAAGGAAGGGGCACATTGTCAAATGTGGAGGCGTCCCTGCACAGGATGGGCTTTACCACTGACATGGATGAAATGGACATCATATACGGGTCTGAAGAAAAACTCCTGAATGCCATCATACAAACAAACAAGGCAGTAAAAGCAAAGGCGATTTTTGTCTATGCAACGTGCGTTAGCGGTCTTGTCGGAGAGGATATAGAGTCGGTTTGCAGGAAGGCTGAAGCTGTTTGCGGCATAAAGGTCATCCCTGTTAATGCCCCTGGTTTTGTCGGCCCTAAAAACCTGGGAAACAGAATAGCGGGAGAGGTACTGCTTGACCATGTGATCGGGACAGGTGAGCCTTCTCTTAATTCCTCCATGGAAGCAGGGATTATAAACCTCATCGGTGAATACAACATTGCAGGTGATATGTGGAACGTTGAGCCGCTTTTTAAAGAAGCAGGCATGCCGATCCTCTCAAGGATTTCAGGTGACTCAACCTTTGAGGAAATAACATATGCCCACAGGGCAAAACTGAATGTGGTCGTATGCAGCCGCGCCCTTATTAATGTAGCAAAGGAGATGGAAAGAAGATACGGCATACCCTATGTAGAGGTATCTTTCTTCGGGAAGACTGAAATAGCAAAGGCGTTGAGAATGATTGCTCAGAAACTTCAGAACACAGAACACAAAATACAGAATACAGACAGAGAATCAGGCCTCAGCCTGCGTGATAAAGTCGAAGAAGTTATTGCCAGAGAAGAAGTGCGGCTTGCCGAAAAGTTAAAAAACTACTCTCACCTCAGAGGCATGAAAGCCGTTCTCTATACAGGCGGTGTAAAGAGCTGGTCTTTTATCTCAGCGCTTCTTGATCTTGGAATTGAGATAGTTGCGGCAGGGACAAAGAAGAGTACATTTGAAGATGAAGAAAAGATGAAGGCAATACTGGGTGACGAGGCCCTTCTTATTGAGGACGTTACCCCGGCCAACCTGCGAAGGCTCATGAAAGAGAAAAAAGCGGATGTCCTCGTTGCCGGAGGAAGAAACCTCTACCTTGCAGTGAAAGAGGGATTCCCCTTTGTGGATGTAAATCAGGAAAGGCACATTGCCTATGCCGGATATGAAGGGCTTGTAAATTTTGCAGAGCAGATAAGCAACAGCATCAGGTTTTTCAGTCAGAAGACAGAAATCAGGGGGCAGGGGGCAGGGGGCAAGGGGCAGAAGCCGGAATATGAAATCAAAAATCTGCAATCTGAAATCTCAATAAATCCCCTGAAGCATTCCCGGACCATCGGGGCTGCAATTGCCTTACAGGGGATAGACAGGGCGCTTCCCATAATTCACGGGGCGCAGGGCTGCAGCTTTCTTGCAAAGGTGCTTATAACAAAACACTTCAGAGAGCCTGTAGCCCTTGCAAGTACAAAACTCTTTACAGAAGACGTAGTAATGGGAAGCGATGAAAATGCAATCAAAGTTGCGCAGGAATTTATTGAAAAACAACATCCGGAACTGATAGGGATTCTCACGTCAGGCCTTTCAGAGGTCAAGGGTGACAATATCTCCGGTGCAGTTAAAGACTTAAAAATCAGAAATCAAAAATCAAAAATCATAAATGTATCAACCCCTGATTATGATGGAGGCATGGAAGAAGGATATGCGAATGCAGTAGAGGCAGTTCTTGAAAGCATAGAGAATGTGCCGACAGGGAAGACGCGGAAAGTTACGGGACGGATCAATGTCCTTGCGGGTTCACATCTGACGCCTGCTGACTTTACAGAGTTACGCGGGATGATTGAATCTTTTGGTCTGAAACCGGTTATCCTCCCTGACCTTTCCGCACTTGACGGCAGCAGGCAGGGGTTCTCTCCGATCTCATCCGGAGGTATCGGAGTAAATGAAATAGAGACAATGGCTGCTTCTGAATTTACCGTTGTAATAGGGATGAGCATGGAACGCCCCGCAAGGGTCTTAAAGGAAAGATTCGGCATTAAGTACACTGTATTTGAGAGTATCTCCGGGCTCGGGGGAACGGATGCCTTTATGCAGATGCTTTCAGCGCTGAGCAACAGATCCGTGCCGTCTGAATTTGAGAGGCAGAGAAGAATACTGGTTGACGGAATGCGGGATGCCCATTTCTACTACGGCAATAAGAGGGTCTGTATTGCCGTTGAGCCTGATCTTTCAGTACAGATATCAAAAGTGCTTGACGAGATGGGCGCTGATGTTAAACTTGCCGTTGTCCCGTCTTACTCTGATGCAGTGGAAAAGATACAGGCAAAAAATATTATTGTCGGAGACCTTTTTTCAATCAGGGGGAGTTTTGATCTTCTGATCTCAAACTCTCATGCGGAAAATACGGCAAAGAAACTCGGGGCGCCTCTGTATCAGGCCGGGTTCCCTGTATATAAAATTTTAGGATACAACTCAAAGATTACCATAGGTTACAGGGGGACCCTGACGATGATTAATGAGATAGCAAATTTGATAGTTTAAGAATTTTTTTTTGACAGGATTAACAAGATTAACAAGATTTTTATTCTTTTTATTTATCCCGATTATCCTGTTATCCTGTCTAAAAAGTCTTATGGAAAATGGAGGTGTGCCAATGAAAGTGGCCTTTGCAACAACTGACGGTGTCAACATTGATGAGCATTTCGGCAGGTGCGGTATGTTTGCAGTATATGAGCTGACAAAGGATGATTATAAATTTATTGAGATGAGAAAATTCGCGGAAGGCAGGGATGCTGCCATAGAAGAGACAAAGGGAATGGGACAGATACATGACGAAAGGGTAGCGGACAAAGTCGGGCGACTGTCCGACTGCAAGATCGTATACATGACAGAGATAGGCGGGCCGTCCGCGGCAAGGCTTGTAAAAAAAGGCATGATGCCCTTAAAGGTAAAGGGCGTGATCCCGATTGAGGAGGCTTTGAAACTGCTCCTCGATAAGTTAAAGACCTCGCCGCCGCCGTGGCTTAAAAAGGCGATTAATAATCTTTCGTAACATAAAAAGGAGGAAGACAATATGAAAATGATCAGGGCCTTCATAAGGCCGGAAAAGGAACAGGAAGTGGTATTGGCATTAGAGGGCGCAGGATTTCCATCCGTCACAAAGATGCCGGTATTTGGAAGGGGAAAACAGAAAGGACTTCAGGTCGGACCTGTGCATTACGATGAGCTTCCCAAAACCCTGCTGATGATAGTTGTTGATGATGATGATGAAAAGAAGGTTATCGATCTGATACAGGCAAAGGCAAAGACAGGGTTTATCGGTGACGGCAAGATATTTGTCAGCCCTGTGGATAATGCCTATACCGTCAGGACAGGGGAGACAGGGCTATGAAAGAGATTACAGCGATTATACGGAGAGACAAGCTTCCTGAAACAAAGAAGGCGCTTGAGGAACTGGGATACCCGTCACTTACTATCCAGAGCGTTGACGGAAGAGGAAAGCAAAAGGGCGCAATGTGTGCGGAGATGGACTCTGAAATGCCCGAGAGTTTCTGTACTTCAGCCAAGCTGAAACCCACACCTTCGACATATGCCCTTGAGCATACATTACCAAAGGTTGCACTCTATGTGCCAAAGCGACTGCTTACAATAATAGTGCCGGATGATGTGGTCACCAAGCTTGTAAAATCAATGATCAGTGTCAACCGGACAGGCAAACACGGAGACGGAAAGATATTTGTCTCACCTATAGAGAACGCTCTTCGGGTACGGACAGGTGAGCAGAACGGCGAAGCAATAGCATAAAGGATTGATTGGATAACTCCCCTTAAGTTAAGGGGAGGTCGGGAGGGGTTACTCCGTTCCCCTTATTTTAAGGGGGATTAAGGGGGTTACTTTAATAAAAATCAGAAAGGAGAAATCATGCAACAAACTATTTGTCACACAAGGGGCGGAGAACCGTGGATCCCGAAGTATATCGAATCAATTGATGTTGAAAAATGTCTCGGCTGTGGACGATGCTACAAGGTTTGCGGCAGGGATGTCCTTGAACTCGTAGAAAAACCCTTTGAGGGAGAGGATGAGTTCGGAGATGATATGGGCAATAAGGTGATGTCTGTGGCAAATCCCGGAAACTGCATCGGTTGTGAGGCATGCGCAAAGGTCTGCACACGGAAATCACAGGAGCATGTTGTAGCTGTTTAGGGGTTAACAATAAATAACATTTACTTTTAAGGCAAATAATGGTATCCTTAATTTTAATGAAAGCAACGAAACAAAGTACTGCAGACCCATTATTTTTCAAGGTGTTGTCCACATTAAATGAGTCCCAAAAACGTTGGTATGTGGCGAGAGAGGCTATCAATTATGGCCGTGGCGGAATAAAAATTACACATGAACTGACAGGGATATCACGCCCGACAATTATTAAAGGAATGCAGGAGTTAAAAAGTAAAAAAGAGTTGCAAACCGATATGAGAATTAGATCAGTTGGTGG
>DRDE01000097.1 GCA_011040095.1 Nitrospirota bacterium | reverse complement strand
TGAAGTCGATATTGCGTCTGAATTCAGATACAGGAAACCTCTGATTCCCGACAACTGCCTGATGATCGTCCTTACGCAGTCAGGTGAAACCGCTGATACCCTTGCAGCGCAGAAAGAGGCTAAGAGACTCGGCGCCAGGGTGCTGAGTATCTGCAATGTAGTCGGAAGCACCTCATCAAGGGAGGCTGACGGTGTTTTTTATACTCACTCGGGGCCTGAGATCGGCGTAGCCTCAACAAAGGCGTTTACCACCCAGCTTACAGCGCTTTACCTTTTGTCTATTGCGTTTGCAAAAGCAAAGGGGACACTGAAGGCCAAAGAGATCAAGGCATTATTTAATGAATTGCTGCAATTGCCTGAAAAGGTTGAGAAGGCACTTCAATGTGATGATTCCGTTTTAAAAATTGCAAAGAAATTTTATCGCGTAAGGGATTTCCTCTATCTCGGCAGAGGCATAAATTTTCCGATAGCCCTTGAAGGCGCCTTGAAATTAAAAGAGATATCATATATACATGCAGAAGGTTATCCGGCGGGAGAAATGAAGCACGGGCCCATAGCGCTTATCGATAATGATATGCCTGTGCTTGCATTAGCCCCTGATGACAGGGTGCTTGAGAAAATTCTCTCAAATATGGAAGAGGTCAAAAGCAGGGGCGGCAAGCTTATCGCGCTTGCAACAGAGGGAAACACGAGGCTCCATGAGCGCGCATCGCACCTCTTGTTTATGCCTGAAACCAATTACTATCTTTCACCCATTATCTTTTCCATCCCTCTTCATTTACTTGCGTACCATATGGCTGTTCTGAGAAAATGCAATGTGGATCAGCCCCGGAACCTTGCAAAAAGCGTTACTGTCGAGTAGCAATGCCTATAAGATTTAGCTATTAATTAATAAGAAGGTGGCAGTTCATAATGAAAATCTGATATACTTAATGGAACGGGGTGTATTAACTTCCTGCAGTTTATTTATCTATGAATATATCATTGCTTAAGGGGAGAAAATGTCAAAACATGTATTGTTAAACGTCCTTAATTCTCAACAAAGGGATGCGGTTCTTCATACTAAAGGGCCTTTGCTTGTTCTTGCCGGAGCAGGAAGCGGCAAGACAAAAGTAATTACCCACAGGTTTGCCTATCTTGCAACCGCTCAAAAGATTCCACCCTCATCAATCCTTGCCATGACCTTTACGAATAAGGCCGCCGATGAAATGAAAGAGAGAATTGAGGGCCTTACCGGGAAAAGCGCCGCGGGTCTGTGGATCGGCACATTCCACTCCGTATCCGCCAGGATTCTCAGGAAGAAGATAGACAGGATCGGGTTCAGTAATGATTTCTGCATTTATGACGAAAATGATTCAGGCAACCTTGTCCGTTCAATCCTGAAAGAATTCAAGATTCATGAGGCGCTTTACAAAGGGATTCTCTCAAAGATATATTCACTCAAGGCATCATTAGTCGCTCCTGAAGACCTTCTGGCCAATGAAGACAGTTATGGCTTTGACGAAAAATTTGCAAGGGTTTATGTAAGGTACCAGGATGAGCTGAAAAAGAATAACGCCCTTGATTTCGATGACCTTATAATGTGCGCTGTCAAGCTCTTTGAGCAGTGCCCGGAGGTCCTGCAGAAATACCGGGAAGAATTTTCACATATAATGATTGATGAATTTCAGGATACCAATGCCTCGCAGTACAGGCTCTCGAAACTTCTTGCCTCGAAACACGGGAATATCTGTGTTGTCGGGGATGATGATCAGAGCATCTATAAATTCAGGGGCGCCGAAGTAAGGAATATTCGCGCATTCATGGAGGATTTCTCAAAAACAAAGGTAATAAGCCTTGAACAGAATTACAGGTCCACACAGAGGATACTGGATATTGCCGACAGTATCATTGCCCGGAGTTCAGACAGAATGCCCAAGAAACTCTGGACCGAGAGGGGCAAGGGCGACAAAATATATTACTGTGTGGCAACCAATGAGCAGGAAGAGGCCCGTTATATAGCACAGGCTGTAAAAGAACTCTATCTTAAAGGAAAATATTCTTACAGAGATATTGCCGTGCTTTACAGGGTGAATCAGCAGTCCAGAGCGCTGGAGGAAGCAATGAGGGAGAACGGCCAGCCTCACAGGATTTTCGGAGGCATCGGTTTTTATCAAAGAAAAGAGATGAAGGATATTATTTCTTATTTAAAGCTGATTGCCAATCCCGATGATTCCGTCAGTCTTAAAAGAATTGTCAACTGTCCACCGAGACAAATCGGCGCTGCAACCATTACAAGAGTGGAAAATGAGGCCCGGAAAATAGATAAAAGTCTTTATAAGACAATGAAACATATCCTGAAAAGTCATGGCTACACGGCTTCATTAAAAGACAAGGTCAGTCTTTTTATAAGTATTATTGATGAATTAATCGCCCACCGGGAAATTAAACTGCCTGAACTCATAGAGATGATTTTTGAAAAAACCGGTTACCTTGAATGTGTGGGAGAGGAAAGAGCAAACAATCTGAAGGAACTCGTAATTGCTTCGGAAGCTAAAGACCTGAGGAGTTTTCTCGACACTGCCTCGCTTTTCAACGGGCTTGATGAAAACAATGCGGATGATTGTGTTTCTTTAATGACACTTCACAGCGCCAAGGGGCTTGAGTTCCCTGTAGTATTTATTGCCGGGATTGAAGACGGGCTTGTGCCGCATTTTCATGCCATTAAAGATCCCGAAGAGCTTGAAGAAGAGCGCAGGCTTTTTTATGTGGGAGTTACAAGGGCGCAGGATATGCTTGTTTTGTCCGGGGCAAAGAGAAGAAGGCTCTATACTTCTCTACAGGAACAGCAGCCGTCGAGATTTCTGTCGGATATACCGTCAGGCTGTTATCACTGTATTGAGAAGAGGCCGAGGGCCGATGCAATAACTTCTTCTATTATCAACTTGCCGATAGACCTGTTGAATACATCCCCGTTTGCCGCAGGAGCCAGGGTGAGACATCCCAAGTGGGGCATAGGGGTTGTAAGAGACAGTTATGGTGAAACCGATGACGTAAAGGTCATGGTGAATTTTCCCTCTGTCGGCATGAAGAGGCTTTCCCTGAAGTTTGCCAACCTGGAGAAAATCTGATGGAAATTGAGCATGTGGCTTTGCTTGCAAGGCTTAAACTTTCAGAGAGCGAAAAAAATCTTTTTTCCGGGCAGATAGGCGGTGTGATTGATTACATAGATAAACTGAACGAGCTGGATACAAAAGAGACAGAGCCCACTGCGCATGTCTTTCCAATGAAAAATGTTTTCAGGAAGGATAAATCAAGGCCTTCCCTGCCCCGCGAAAAGGCCCTGCAAAATGCTCCCCGGAAGGACGGGAAATATTACAGAGTTCCGAAGATAATAGAGTAACTCCTCTCGAATCCTTGAATCCTGTAGTGATATTTTGTTATGTTGATGTTAAAGGTATAATTAGAAATATAAGGAGTTTATCATGCTCAGATGCATGCTGAGGGCCAAAATACATCAGGCGACGGTTACCGATTCCGATATTGCTTATGAAGGAAGTTTAACAGTGGACGAGGGGTTGCTTGACGCCACAGGGATAAAGCCGTACGAGCAGGTAATGATCAGTAACCTGAATAATGGAGAAAGGTTTGAAACCTACATAATTCCAGGCAAAAGGGGTTCAGGGGTTATCTGTCTCAACGGAGCCGCGGCAAGAAAAGGCACAAAGGGGGATATAGTCATAATCTTTTCGTACGCTTATTATAATGAAGACGAGATTAAAGATTTTTATCCTGAGATTATCAGGCTTGATGGAAAAAACAGGATAATAAAATAAGTTGCCCTCCGTTATTGTCCGTTTGCAAACATAGTACCATAAGCTGATTTTGATTATGGCTCTTGCTTTAATAATTTACTAAAAGGTATATTATTCAGAATGTTGTGTCGAGGGAGGTGAGGCGGAATGCCTTTTGTGAAGGTCAGGGAGAATGAGTCTTTTGAAAATGCTCTCCGAAAATTCAAAAAGCAGTGTGAAAGGGAAGGGGTTTTATCCGAAGTAAGGAAGAGAGAGCATTATGACAAACCAAGCGTAAAGAAAAAAAAGAAATCGATTGCTGCCAGAAAAAAAGCTGCTAAAAGATTCAAAACCTCATCGAGGTAACCGATGTCCATTTCCGAAAAAATTGCGGATGATTTAAAAGAGGCCCTTAAGGCAGGGGATAAGAGCAAATTGTCTGTGCTGAGACTGGTAAAGTCAGCGATGAAGAATAAGGAGATTGAAAAAAGGGCCTCGCTGACGGACGAAGACGTCTATGCGATCCTGAGATCGTTTGTAAAGCGTTCAAGGGAGTCGATCGGGCAATTTTCAAAGGCAGGCAGGACAGAACTTGTTGAAAAAGAAAAAGAGGAATTATCAATACTTCAAGGATACCTCCCTGAGCAGCTCGAAGAAGACGATCTGAGAAAAATCATTAAGGATATTATTGAAGAAGCAGGAGCGTCAGGCCCGGGAGATATGGGCAAGGTAATGAAATCCGTTATGGCAAAGGTGAAAGGACAGGCTGACGGCAGGCTTGTTAATCGTATTGTCGGAGAGATGCTGGAGGTGTAATTGAAATTAAAGAAGATTTATGAAACTGTTGTTGCAAAAGGGATTGAAGCAGACCCCCGTAACAGGAAAACGGTTCTGAAATCCCTTGATAAGGCAAAAAAGAAATACCGGGAAATGAAAAAGGATGAGAAAGAGTTTTTCGATATGGAGACTCTTTCAAATCCTTATGCCGATACAAGAATACTACATGGAACAGGAGAGGAAGAGATCAGGACTGCCCTCGTTGGAATCGATATGGAAGGGGCGGAGATACTCCTTGCAGACAGGCTTTCATCAAGGGGAAAGAAAATCGATCTTGTGATTGCCCACCATCCGGAGGGAAAGGCATTTGCCAATTTTTATGAAGTCATGCATATGCAGGCGGACATACTGAATAAATTCGGGGTGCCCATAAACATTGCGGAGGGACTTCTTGAAGGCAGAATTAAAGAAGTCGAGAGGAGGCTTTCACCGGTAAACCATGCAAGGGCGGCGGACATGGCAAGGCTGCTCGATATGCCGTTTATGTGCATGCATACGCCTGCGGATAATATGGTCGCGGGATATTTACAGAAGGCATTTGACGGGAAAGCCCCGGACTCTCTTGATGATGTTCTTGAAATATTGAATGAAATCCCCGAGTACCGCGAGGCTGCAAAAAACAATGCGGGGCCGAAAATCCTGTTAGGTTCCAAAGAAAGAAGCGCGGGAAAGATTTTTGTAGACATGACCGGGGGCACGGAAGGCGCCAAAGAAATCTTCGGGAGTCTTGTCAATTCAGGGGTAAATACGATTGTGGGAATGCACCTTAGTGAAGAACACAGGAAAGAGGCTGAAAAGCGTCATATGAATGTCGTGATTGCCGGTCATATCTCAAGCGATAATCTCGGGGTAAATCTGATGCTTGATGAATTGCAGAAAAAAGGCAAACTGAATATAGTCGCCTGTTCGGGATTCAGAAGGTTCAGCAGGCTCAAATAAAGGCAGATCACAAGTTCCAAAGCCCGAATTTCAAACAAATCCCAATGCGGAAATATTCAAGCTTTATATTTAATTGACTGTCTAAAAGGGATTGGATAATTAACAGCAAAAGATGCTTGCTTCTTTAGTGTGACAGGGGATGCGGGGGCAGGTGACGGTTTCATTGTAACCTGCTATAATAAAAATGTTATATCGATTCAGGTAGGCACAAAGTGAGACAGCGCCTCTCCATATTTGCCTTCGCTTATCATCTCTCTTGATTGGTTTAAGGCATTAGAGGAAGAGGCGCTGTCTTTTAACTGTTCCAACCATTCAATGGACCCGGCTAATGCCGGATATTTTTCAACCTCGATTTCACTTGCAACATCACTTAATATACTTATCGGAAATTTTACCGGAAGCTTTAACTTATTTAACCTGTCTCACTGAATGGTTGCGTCTTTGCCGTCCCTTGATTTCCAAATATTCCGTCCGGCATGTTATTATTCCCCACGGAGCTTATCCATGAGTTTAACACTGTGTTTCAAAAAGTGAACTTACAAAACCAGAACGGAAAGGAATCAGATTAATCAATGGAATCTTTTGAAAATTTAGGTTTGTCTGAAAAGACATTGAAAGTTTTAAAGCAAAAGGGGTTTGAAGAACCCACACCAATTCAGGTAAAGACCATACCGGCCATACTTGCCGGGGAAAAGGATGTCGTCGGCCAGGCCCAGACCGGAACGGGCAAGACAGCGGCTTTCGGCCTTCCTATCATTGAACTCCTGCATGAAAAGGCAGCGGCAGTTCAGGCCCTTGTTCTTACCCCGACAAGAGAACTGGCTATCCAGGTGGCAGAGGAGATTAATTCATTAAAAGGAAAGAGGAAGCTGAGCATTGTCCCCATCTACGGCGGACAGTCGATAGAATTGCAATTGAGAAGCCTGAAAAAAGGGATTGACATTGTTGTGGGCACACCCGGCCGGATACTTGACCATCTTAAGCGCCGCACATTAAAGATAGACACAATATCTTTTTTTGTTCTCGATGAGGCTGATGAAATGCTGAACATGGGCTTTCTTGAAGATGTCGGGGAAATTATGGAGAATACCGGGCCTGATAAGCGGACCATGTTGTTCTCCGCCACCATGCCGCGTGAGATACTGCAGATCGCCAAAAAGTATATGGCCGAATATGATGTGATGAAGGTGACTAAAGGGCAGCTAACGGTCAGCCAGACAGACCAGATTTACTTCGAGGTCTCCGCAGCGGATAAATTCGAGGCCCTTTGCAGGATCATAGATATTGAGGAAGAGTTTTACGGGCTTGTCTTTTGCAGGACCAAGATTGATGTTGATACCATTGCCAATCGCATGATGGAACGCGGCTATGATGCGGATGCCTTACACGGGGATATGTCGCAAGGCCAGAGAGAGAAAATACTGAATAAATTCAAAAACCGCCTGCTCAATATTCTCGTGGCAACGGATGTGGCGGCCAGGGGGATAGATGTTCAAAACCTCACGCATGTTATCAACTATGCCCTTCCCCAGGACCCGGAATCATATGTCCACAGGATCGGCCGCACGGGCAGGGCGGGCAAAGAGGGGATTGCCATAACATTTATTACGCCCCAGGAATACAGGAAACTTCAATTTATACAGCGCGGGGCAAAGACGGATATTCGCAAGGCAAAACTGCCCGGGGTTGCAGATGTCATCAAATCAAAAAAACAGAGGATCAAGGCCGACCTCAAAGATATTGTAAAATCATGCCCCCGGAATGAATACCTTGAAATGGCCGGGGAGCTTCTGGAGATTAATGAACCGGCGGATATACTGGCAGCCCTTCTGCAATATTCTTTTCAGGATGAGTTGAGTGAGAAAAGCTACGCTGAAATAGAAGATGCGGTTGTCGATACCAAAGGTAAAACGCGGCTATTTGTGAAACAGGGTAAACAGGACGGGTTGACACGCAAAAAATTAGTGGATTTCATAAAAGATAAATGCAATATCGCAAGCGGAAAAATAAGGGACATCCAGATTCTCGATAAATTTTCCTTTGTAACACTTCCTTTTCATGAAGCGGAAACATTATTATCACATTTCAAAAAGCACAAAAGGGGGGCGGGTCCGCTTATTACAAAGGCCAAGAAGGCCCGCCGGAAATAGCCTTGAGTTCCCGGCATTGATTGTCAATGATTTAATATTGATCTGAAGACCCGGGGTATTGAATTAATAATATCCGATGCAATTAAAGAGTGTTCCCCTTTTTTCTCAGCAGCGATATCACCGATAAGGCCGTGCATATATACCCCAAGGATTGCCGCGCTTTGAGGATTCAGGTTCTGGGCAAGGAAAGCTGATATCATGCCTGTAAGCACATCGCCCGTTCCCGCAGTCGCCATTCCGGGATTGCCTGTTGAATTAATGAATGCCTTTCCATCAGGAGTTGCAGTCACAGTCGGAGCGCCTTTCAGAACAAGATATGTCCTTGTCTTTTTCGCAAACGAGGTTGCAGTATTAATCCTGTCCTGCTCTACTCCGGTTCGTATCAAGTCTGTGTTCTGTGCTCTGTGCTCTGTGTTCTGTCTTAATAGCCGCGCCATTTCACCGGGATGAGGGGTAAGAATAACCGGAGTCCTGCTTTTTTTCAAAACACCGGTTCTGCCTGCTATTGCATTTATGCCGTCTGCATCTATGACAACCGGGACCCCGGTTTCAGTGATAAGCAGGCTTACAAGACAGGATATTTCATCATCAACAGAGATCCCCGGGCCTATCGCAAGGACATTTGCCCTTTTCTCAATAAATCCTAAAACCGCATCAGCGGCTTTGCCGGAAAGCGTTCCGTTTCCCTTATCAGGCAGGGGCAGGATCATTTCTTCGGTGACCCTTGACTGGAATGTATTAACCAATGTCTCAGGGATGCCGATTGTCACAAGACCCGCTCCTGTTCTCAGGCATGCCTTCGCAGCCATTAATGCCGCGCCTGTTTTGCCTTTGGAGCCTGCTATCAGCAGCGCATGTCCGTATGAGCCTTTATGAGAGTATCCGGGCCGTCCGGGCAGTAATGAAAGCGCATCTTCTTTTTGAACCAGGTTGATTTTGATTTTCTCCGATGCAAGCAATTTTTGCGGGAAACCGATATCTTCAATATACAGGTCCCCTGTATATCCGGCTCCGGGATAGAGGAGATGCCCTCTCTTGGGGAGACCGAAAGCAACGGTACACTGAGCTTTCACCGCACATCCCATCACCCGGCCTGTATCAGAGGAGATGCCTGAAGGGATATCTACGGAAACAACAGGAGAGGACAACCTGTTTATTTTTTTTATTATATCGGAAAGAGGCGTTCGGACTTCTTTGCTTAACCCGGTTCCCAGTAAGGCATCAACAATAACAACATTCGGGAAACGTGATTTAAGAAACCTGCCTGCCGGATAAATTTTAACACCGAATTTCCTTGCAGCATCATAATTTATTTTAGCATCGCCTTTTAGTGTTTCAGGCCTTGCCGTCAAATAAAGCTCAACCCCCCTGCCCTGATTATGCAAAATCCTTGCAATAACAAACCCGTCGCCCCCGTTATTCCCGCCCCCGCAAAGAATAACGATTCTTCTTTTGTCTGTGCTCTGAAAATCCGTGTTCTGAAAAAAATTTTTATTTATTCTCGATACAACAGCGAGTCCGGCCCTTTCCATAAGAACAGTCCCGGCTATGCCATATTTTTCAATGGTAACCCGGTCTATCCGCTGCATCTCTTTTGCGGTCGTTATTTTCAGCATTCCAGCACCACACACGCCACCCCGTATTCTTTTTCATGGCTGAGTGACAAGTGGCAACTCCTGATTTCCTTTTCATTAAAAAACTTCTCCAGCCTGCCGAGAACTTTAATCCACGGCCTGCCGTTTTCGCTGTTTACTATTTCAACATCTTTCATATTAACATGCACTTCCGAGCCTATGGCTTTTATAAGCGCCTCTTTTGCGGCAAACCTTACGGATATGGAAGGATAAGGCTCTTTTTTCTCATAACAGTACGCAATCTCATTGCCGGTAAGGAATTTCTCAAAAAACTTCCTGCCCCATTTCTTATGGGCATCTCTCATGCGCTGTATTCTTACGATGTCGATTCCGATGCCGTATATCATTTATTGTAACCGTTCAAAGGGTGCAGTTGTCAGGGTGCAGAAAAACATATCCATTTTTTCAGATGTTTTATCTGATTAAACCAACAGGCATGGCTATCGTGCCGCTCTTTTCCACACACCTAAATTTTTAATTTTTTTCTGCCCCCTGACAACTGTTCCCCGCACCCTGTGAACGCTTATCATTTATTTAACCTGTGCCAGGGGACATTTTATTTGCGGACGCCTTCTCTTATCAGCCTTTTCATCTCCTTTACGGCTTTTTCCATACCCATATAAATTGCATTTGAAACAATGCTGTGGCCGATATATAATCCCCTTATCCCCCTGATGGCGGCAATCCTTTTTACGTTTGTAAGGTTCAGCCCGTGTCCTGCATTAACCCCAAGCCCGATCTCAAGGCCTTTTTTAACCGCCTTTTTTACGCGATTCAGCTCCTCTGTCTGTTTTTTGCCTTTTGCATTGGCATAAAGTCCGGTGTGAATCTCAACCATTTGAGCGCCGAGTTCTTTTGACATCTCAACATCGGAAACCGAGGGATTTATAAAAAGGCTCACAGGTATCCCCCTGCCGTGTATCTCATCGATTGCCTTTTTAATCTTCCTTCCGGTCTTTACCAGGTCAAGACCGCCCTCTGTCGTGAGTTCAACCCTCTTCTCGGGCACGAGCGTCACCATGTCGGGTTTCACCTTCAATGCTATCTTTATCATCTCTCCCGTAGCAGCCATCTCGAGATTGAGCTCGACCGAGACATTGCGTCTTACTGATTTTAAATCCCTGTCCTGTATATGCCTTCTGTCCTCCCTCAAATGAACGGTAATGCCATCCGCCCCTCCGCGAATTGCCAGCCCGGCGGCTATAACGGGATCAGGCTCCGTCACTCCCCTTGCCTCTCTGACGGTTGCTACATGGTCAACATTAACACCAAGAATCATCTGCCCCTCCTGAAAATTGTAACCGTTCACAGTTATCGGTTTACGGTTCACGGTTTTTTAATGGGTTATGCAATGCTTGAGGCATCTTTGAAGTTGACTTCCTCGTGCTTTTATATTTCCTTCAACCGTAAACTGTAAACCGTGAACAGTCACTTTAATTTTATATTTTTCCTCAGTCACGCAAATGGCACGAGACCCATCTGTCCTTTTTAGCTTCTTTAAAAACCGGGACTTCTTTATCGCATACATCAAATCTTCTATGACACCTCGGGTGGAAAGGACATCCCGTCGGTATATTTACAGGACTCGGGACATCACCTTCCAGGACAATCCTTTTTTCCTTGTTTCCAACCTCCGGTTTCGGCGCAGCCGACAGAAGGGCCTCGGTATATGGATGCAGCGGGTCTTTAAAAAGTTCCGCTGTCTTTGACATTTCCACTATTTTCCCGAGATACATAACTGCAACCATGTCGCTGAAATGCTCTATTACATGCAGATTATGGCTTATAAACAGATAAGCAAGCCCGGAATCTTCCTGCAGGTCCTCAAGCAGGTTTATAATCTGGGCCTGAATCGACACATCAAGGGCAGAGAGCGGCTCATCAGCTACAATAAGTCCGGGGTCGACAGCTAATGCCCTTGCTATACAAATCCTCTGCCTTTGTCCCCCGCTGAATTCATGAGGATACCTGTCAAGCGCATCCGTATCAAGACCGACCTTGCCGAGAAGATGGGCAACCCGGTCTTTCACTTCCCTTCTTTTTACAATTCTGTTAACGACAAGTCCCTCGCCAACGGCATCCAGAACCGTCTTTCTCGGATTAAGCGATGCAAGGGGGTCCTGGAAAATTATCTGGAGCCCCCGCCTGATTTTTGAAAGTACCTGCCCGCGCGCCTTTGTTACATCCTGCCCGTCAAAATGGATTTGCCCCCCTGTAGTCTCAATTAATTTAAGGATTAACTTTGCAAGCGTTGATTTGCCGCAGCCGCTTTCCCCGACAAGCCCGAACACCTCAGCCTCCCCAACTGAAAAACTCACACCATCAACCGCTTTGAGAATATTCTTCCCTCTGAGACGGAAATGCTTTTTTACATCTTGCAGTTTAAGGAGTTCTTTCATAATTCATTTGCCCTTATGCATCGGCTGCGATGTTCGCCGCTGTTTATGGAGACCAGCTCGGGTTCTTTTTCATGACAGTCTTTAATTACATACCGGCATCTCGGCGCAAATTTGCAACCCGGCGGCAGTTCATTTAATTTCGGAGCCTGTCCGGGAATGGGGATCAATTTTGCCCCTTTGCCTTTTGGCAGTGACTCTATGAGACCGATCGTGTACGGATGGCCGGGATGGAGGAAAATTTCATTGACACCCGCCTTCTCGACTATTCTGCCGGCGTACATTACTTCAACACTGTCCGCCCTTTCCGCAACAATGCCGAGATCATGCGTAATAAAAAGCATCGACATTTTATTTCTTTCTTTAAGACCCCCGAGCAATTCAAGTATCTGTGCCTGTATGGTGACATCCAGCGCTGTTGTAGGTTCATCAGCGATTATCAGCGCCGGATTGCAGGCTATTGCCATGGCAATCATAACCCTCTGCCTCATTCCACCGCTCATCTGATGCGGATATTCTTTTATTCTCAGCTCCGGAGATGGTATTTTCACGCTTCTCAAAACTTCAATGGCCCTGTCCAGAGCATCTTTTTTATTTATATTCAGGTGCGTCATGAAAACCTCCGCAACCTGGTATCCGATATTGAAAACAGGATTGAGCGAGGTCATCGGCTCCTGGAAAACCATTGAGATATCCCTGCCCCTGATCTTTCGCAACTCCCTGTTCCGCTTTGCCGGCATATCTTCCCCGTTGAAAAGTATTTTGCCGGAGAAAACGGCGTTTGAAGGCAGCAGCCGCATTATTGAGAGCGCTGTGAGGGTCTTTCCGCTGCCGCTTTCGCCGACAAGAACATGAAAGTCTTCCCGGTCAACAGGGAAGCTGACACCGTCAACTGTCTTAACTGGCTTATCGTCAGTAGTAAAAGATATGCTGAGATCTTCAACGGAAAGGAGGGATTGATGCATAGGCTATAATAACACCCCCGCTGTATTTTGTTTCATTTAATAAGCGCTAAATATATTATGGAAACGCTGATTAACATTATGAGATTGAATAATTTATAAATCCGGCAAGTTTTACCGGATAACTTAATTTAAATACACGGGCTTTGTCAAGGCGCCCGATGATGAAACAGCAATTCACGGTAAAGGAAGAAAAACAAGTGGAGGAGCCACGAGAGTGAGAGCGCCGAAGTGAGGCACAGGGGCGGATCGGCCTGTAGTAGCGAAGAAGTCACCGTAATGGAGATGGAGCGAAGGGGTCGGATCACTCCGCAATATCAATCAGTCAACCGGAAAGATGGGAGGAACTGATGGGTAAAGCAAAGCCTTTTGAGGGGCTGAGTGATGGGAGCCGGATGAGCTGAGAGGTTCACGTCCGGTTCTTGGAGCGGCTGAGGGGGAAGCTCCCTCGGTCGACTCACCTGGAGAGCGGGGAGGGAAAACCTCCCGCTTATCCGATTATCCAGCTTTTTTCTCTACAAGGTCTCCCTCAACATAACGGTGAATCATAGCTGAAATTAACGTTTGATATGGAATTCCCAACTCCATTGCTTTTTTTTGAATACCTTTTAAATCATGTTCATATAATCTAATTGTAATTCTGCAGTCTTTTTTGAATGTATTTTCAGCCGCTTTTTTAATTTCCTTTAATTCTTTCTTTGAAGGCGCTTTAGTTTTTATTGAGCCACTCTCATAAGCTGACAAAATATCTTTTTCTTCTTTATCTAATTTCATGTTATTCCTCCAATTCCTTTTTGTAATCCTTAGTTGCTTTTCTGCTTGGGACAATTGTTTTTAAATAAATTTGATTCTTTTCTTTTAAATGAGGAACTAAATAAATATAATCATCTACTATTACAAAGTAAATTTTCTGGCCGGGATATTTAATTTGATCTGGATGATCAGATATTTTCCATAAATCACCTTGTAATAAATGGAATATTATTTGTTCAAAAGATATTCTTCTTTCCTTTTTTAGCCATTCATTTTTATTTGAGTCCCATTCAAATTTCATAATATTATTGTACATCTATTGTATGTACAATATCAAGTCAAGTCAAATTATTCTATGGGATAACGCAAAGCTCTCCGTTCCGTACCTGTACGGCATTGGAGAGAGAAAGGAGAATTGAATGAGTAAAAACATGAAAAGCAAAAAAGTAACCTCTCTGGTACGGGTACGGAGCAGCGACTTGTGTACGCCCGGCATGGGCGTGAACTAAAGGGGTGAAAGTCCCCTGTACGTGAACCCTGCTGATATAAAGAATATTAGCAGAAGTATTAGCCTAAGGCAAGGGCAAAACCGTGAGGGATTGTCTATCGTAAGTTTATTACGATGAGCATAAAAACCAGAGAAAAAACATCCGCAACTGCCTGCCATTGAAGGGGGGTGTAACCCACCTCCCGCTCTGGAAAAACTATCATTTAGTGAGCAAATAAAGGTAGACCCCCACTTGTAAACAATTCAACCATGAACAGATGTTCACAAATCGAAGAAGGAGTCTACCAATTCATATGATAACCGAAAAAGCCGCTGGCATCAAGGAACAGGAAATACAGGATTACGCCAATACAGTCATCTCGATAGTCAAAGAGGGCTACAAAAACGGGAAAGCGATACATAAGATCGAAAGAGATTTATTCAAAAAGCTATTAGAGATGGGGCATAAAGCCCTGGGACTTCTCATAGAGTTGTGTGGTTTGGGCGATGTGGACCCGAGCGTTCGCTTAAATAGAGTCTGTCCATAAACTCAACAATTAAGCTGTCATTCCCGCGGTCCTTTGGGCGGGAATCCAGTCTTTTCAGTGAGTTCTGGATACCCGACTACAAACTTCGGGTATGACAAAAATAAAAAGCAGCTATTTATACACAGACTCTAAATAATGAGCGAGAAGTAAAGCGACTGCCGGCGCCCCGCGTAAAGTCTTATCTATCTATATTCGGCCCGTTCAACGCAATCATATTGGAAGACTCAAGTGGTAACACCGGTTGCAGAAGAAGATCAAATGGTAGTTTGCAGCCTTGACTGCAAAGGGGTTGTTATCCGGAAAAGCCAGGAGGAACAAGCCGCATATCAGCGCGAAGAAACTGATATGCGTAAGCCCGCCAGCTTTGAAATGGGTCAGGGCAAAAAGCGTTCCGGCAAGAAAAAGGTGGCCGTAGTCGGGGCAGTCTACACCATTGGTGCGCATGTGAGAACTCCTGAAGATATCCTGGAATCGTTGTTTCGTGTACCCGATCAAGCCTCACCGCCCGAGCAACCTAAGCGCCCCAAGCCGATAAGCAAACACATTCGAGCGAGTATGCAGCGAGATGAAAACGGTACGCTGTCTCCTGCGCGTAAAGAGATTTTTGGATGGTTAGAGCAACAACAGCAACAACGTAACCCATCGGGACAGAGTTGTTGTATAGCAAATTAAACTAACCCCCCAAGCCGCAAATTAATCAAAATAAGCCAACCCAAAGAATAAGCCATTCAGATTAAAATAACCGGAACAAAGATCAAAGAAAGGAACCCGAAGCAGGGAGAGTTATGTTTGGATGACGAAGAACCTCCACAGCTTCGGGCAAGGTGAATAGTATTGTCGCTTTTTTTCATGTTATGTTTCAAGGAAATAATAAGGCTTGGGCGGAGGTATCCGTTTCCAAGGCC